>CAZFOP010000448.1:0-3278 GCA_964520085.1 uncultured Solibacteraceae bacterium
AAAGATGGTTCATTTCGGCGGAAATCCAGGAGCGGAAGTGCACCCCGTTGGTTACCGAACCGATCGGGATTTCGTCCTCCGGCACGCCCGGCCACAGTGTCTGCCACATCTTGCGACTGACCCGGCCGTGCAACTGGCTGACGCCGTTGGAGGAGGCCGCCATGCGAAGCGCCAGCACGGTCATGCAGAATTCCTCGGCGTCGTCGCCGGGGTTCCGCCGGCCCAGGCCGTAAAACTCCTGTTTGGAAAGCCCGAGGCCGCTCGAGTAGTTGCCGAGGTAATGATCGAGCAGGCCGGGAGCGAAGTAGTCGTGCCCGGCTGGAACCGGCGTGTGCGTGGTGAACACCAAGCCGGCGCAGGCCGCTTCGCGTGCTTCGGCGAAGCTGAGGCTATCGCGCTCCATCAACCGCCGCACTCGCTCCAGCGACAGAAACGCCGAGTGTCCTTCGTTCATGTGATAGACCGTGGGCTCCAGACCGAGCGCCTCCAGGGCCCGGTAGCCGCCGATTCCGAGCATGATTTCCTGCCGGAGCCGCATCTCGGTTCCGCCGCCATAGAGCTGGTCGGTGATATCGTGGTCTTCGGGCCGGTTTTGCGCCACGTTGGTATCCAGAAGGTAAAGCGAAACGCGCCCCACCACCGCGCGCCAGATCTGCGCGGCGACTCGATTGCCGTCATAGGTCAACTCCACCGTAAGCGGGCTCCCGTCGGCGCGGCGCTCCAGCGTGACTGGCAGGTTCTGAAAGTCGTTATCCTCGTACGATTCCTGCTGCCAGCCGGCGGCGTTGAGATACTGGCGGAAATAGCCCTGTTGGTAAAGCAGCCCGACGCCCACCAGCGGTACGCCCAGGTCGCTGGCGGCCTTCAGGTGATCGCCAGCCAATATGCCCAACCCGCCGGCGAAAATCGTCAGGCATTCGGTGATGCCGAACTCAGCCGAAAAGTAGGCTACCAGCACGCCATCGTTGTTGCCGCATGTACGCCGGAACCAACTCGACTCACCGGACAGGTACGATCCCAACGCGATTTCCGTGCGGTGCAGGTGAGCCAGAAAAGCCTCATCGCGCGCGGCGGCCTCCAGCTTCGCCTGGCCGATCAGCCCCAACAGCTTCACCGGGTTGTGGCCGGTGGACTCCCATAGATCGCTGTCCAGCCGCCGGAACAATTCGATGGTGTTGTGATCCCACGACCACCGCAGGTTGTACGCCAGGGTCCGCAGTCCTTCGAGCGACGGCGGCAGAGAGGGAACCACCTTAAACACATGCACCGGTTTCATATCATAAGTATAGGCGGGTGAGATCTGAATTTATCTTGAATATATTGCGAATTCGATGTGACAAGCGCGCGGCGGAGAATCGGCTCGAAACGTGGAATGGAAAGAGTCAGCCTCGCGGCGTTTCTCATCGGCGCTCATCTGTGGCTGAAATGAATTCTCCGTGGCTTCTCAGCGGCTGGAAGTTACGGTTCTGGCGCGCAACTCGCGAAGAGCGTCTTTGGCAATCCAGCGGGCGGAGCGCGAGTCTTCGCGTTCGATCCGCTCGGCTACGGCGATCGCCTTCTTCAGCAGGCGGGCGTTGCGTTTGCCGATCTGCCGCAGCGCCCAGTTGACGGCTTTCTTCACCATATTGCGATCGTCGCCGGCGGCAGCTTCGATGAGTTTCAGGAAAGCTTCGAACTGGGTGTCGCCGATTGGATTGCGCTGTGCGGCGAGGCCGGCCATCAACGCTAAACCGGCGCGGCGCACGAACTCGCTCCTCGCGTCCGGCCATTGGACGGCCTTGTCGCAGGCAAGCGGCGAATCGCGGAACAGGTTCTGGCAGGCCTGGTCGCACACGTCCCAGGAATCGAAGTCGCGCGCCCAGCGGTCCATCTGGGCGGACGTCAGGCGCGCTGGATCTTCGACCATGGTGGCCAGGATGCGCGCCTCGTGTATTCCGGAGGCCCAGAGATCGCCGGCCAGCCGGTGGTTCTTTCCCGTCCGCTTCGCCAGCGCGCGCAGGACGGGAATCGGCACGCCCAGCGCGCGATCGGTTGCGATGCCGTAGCGCGCCATACCGGCGACGTTGGCGGGATTGGCCTGCGCCTGCAATTCCGCGATCAGTCCGGCCGCACTGGTGCCCTGCGTCATGCCGTTACTCTCCGGCTTCCGCCAGTTGCTGGCGAGCGGCGCGCACCATGCCCAGGAAACGGCGCGCGAGTTCGCGGATGCGGTCCGGATGGCGGTGCTCGATGCACTCCGGCGGGATCAGCTCGCTGCCAATCCCCAGGGCCGCCGCACCCGAGAGGATGAATTCGAGCGCGGTGGTCTGCTTGACGCCTCCGGAGGCGATGAACCCTATGCCCGGAAACGGCCGCGACAGGGCTTGGATATACTTTGGACCGCCGACCTGCGAGCACGGGAAAACTTTGACCAGTTCGCAGCCGGCCTTGCGCGCGGCCATCACCTCGGAAGGCGTCAGTACGCCCGGCCACACCGCGACTTTCTCGTCGAGACCGAATTCCACCACGCTCAGGTCCAGCCCCGGACTGGTCAGGAAGCGCGCGCCCGCATCCAGACAGCGGCGCGCCGTGTCCAGGTCAAGCACGGTCCCGGCGCCGACGATCAGTTGCGGATGTTGGCGCGCCAGTTCCGCCACCACCTCGAGCGCGCCGGGCACCGTCATCGTCACCTCGACGATGGGGATGCCCCCCATCGATATCGCCTCCGCCGCGAACAAGGCGTCGTCGGAGGACGAAACGCGAATGGCCGGAATAATGCCAATCTCTTCCACTCGCCGCCGCACGTCGCCTGGTGTCACCGCCGGACTCTCCCGTCAAATAATAACAGCAAACGGGGGCGCACGACGACGGCTTATGCTGAGGTTCCCTCAGGAAGACACACGGGAAAGCATGCCCCGCGAATGGCCAGGCATGGCGCTGCCCCTACTTCGCGCTAATCAGGTTTGCAAAGAGACGATAGGCTCCGGGGACACCGGCGGGCAACTGGCGGAACCAGCTCCACGCGGTGAAGATGTATACGCCCTTGCCATAGCGGGTCCAGAGTTCGCCGCCTTCCAATTCGGATTCGCCGGGGTCCTGCGAGGCCAGCACGGTTTGATAGCGCTTGTCCCATTCGGAGGCAAAGTACAAGCCGCGCTCCTGCACCCAGCCTTCGAAATCGCGCGCGGAGATCGGGTTGGGCACGTGCAGCAACGGGCTATCGGCGTGGGGGAAGGTGACGGGGGCTTCCTCGACGGTGACGCGGTAGCGCGAGCCGGGCGGCACGGTCATGGGATAGG
>CAZFOP010000449.1:0-3266 GCA_964520085.1 uncultured Solibacteraceae bacterium
CAAAGGCAGAATCCTGATCGTGGACGACGAGTTGGTCGTACGCGACTCGCTGGGGAAGTGGTTCACCAGCGAAGGGTACACCGCGCGCCCGGTGGGCAGCGGTCGCGAGGCACTCGAGACCATTCAGCAGTCGGAGTTCGATATCGCGCTGCTCGATATCAAGATGCCCGGCATGGACGGCATCGAGTTGCAGACGCGGCTGCACGAAGCCGATGCGGACCTCTCGGTCATCATCATGACCGGTTACGCGTCGGTCGATACTGCCGTGCAGGCGTTGAAGCATGGCGCTTACGACTACATCACCAAGCCTGTCGATCCCGACGAGCTTTCGCACCTGGTAGAAAAGGCGCTGGAGCACAGGCGCACCCGGCGTGAGGTGGTGCGGCTGCGCGAAAACCTGCAAGAGGTTTCGCCCGGTCTGGAGCTGATCGGCAAAAGCCCCGCCATGAAGAAGGTGGTCGAGCTGATTGAGATGGTGGCGCCCACCGAGGCCTCCGTGCTGATCACCGGCGAAAGCGGCACCGGCAAGGAAGTGGTGGCGCGCGCCATCCACGCCGCCAGCCCGCGGCGCTATATGCCCATGGTCACCATCCATTGCGGCGCGCTCACCGAGACGCTGCTCGAAAGCGAGCTATTCGGCCACGAGAAAGGCTCCTTCACCGGCGCGCAGTACCGCAAGAAGGGCAAGTTTGAAGTGGCCGACGGCGGCACCGTGTTCCTGGATGAAATCAGCGACATCAGCCTGCGCACGCAGACCGACCTGCTGCGCGTCTTGCAGGAAAAAGAAATAACGCGTGTCGGCGGCAATCAAACCATCAAGGTGGACTTTCGCGCCATCGCCGCCACTAATAAGAACCTCGAAGGGTTGGTCAAGGACGGCGTGTTTCGCCCCGATCTCTACTATAGGCTGCACGTTTTTTGTATCGATCTGCCAAGCCTGCGCGATCGCAAGGAAGACATTCCGCTGCTGGTGAATCACTTCCTCAATAAGTACGCCATGGCCACCAGCCGGCCCGCACCGCTGATCGGCGGCGAGGCGTTGAACCTGCTGATGCGGCATGACTGGCCGGGCAACGTGCGCGAACTGGAAAACGCGGTCGAGCGCGCCCTGGTGGTCAGCCGCGGGCCGGAAATCCGCGCAACCGATTTCTCGTTTCAACTCGAGGACGAGATTCCCAAGGGCGGGCAAACGCTCGAAGACATCGGCCGCGCGCATATCGAGCGCGTGCTGCGCGAAACGCAGCATAACCTGTCGCGCGCGGCGCGCATCCTCGATATCGACCGCACTACGTTGTATAACAAGCTGCGGCGTTACGGTCTGAGGTGAAGGCGATTCAACTCGTTCCCCTTTCCGGTTCGGGCGGCAACGGGTTCTCGCAGGAACCGGCACTCAATCTGCTGGAGCAACTGGCGGCCGGCCTGGCGCGTGCGTTTCGCGTGCCGTGCCGTGTCAGCCCGCGCAGCGTCGAGTTAGACTTTGCGCTCGATGGCCGCCGTGGCCAGTATTATTCGAGCGCAATCCTACAAGAGTTAGAGCGCGCCGCCGATTCCGACGCCCGTGTCTTAGGCGTCACTTCCTGCGACTTATACGTTCCGGTCCTAACGTTTGTCTTCGGCGAAGCGCAGTTAGACGGTAACTGCGCGGTAGTCTCGACCGCGCGCCTGGCCGAACCCTTCTACGGTATGCCGCAGCGTGACGACCTGCTGCGCGACCGCCTGTTAAAAGAGGCCGTTCACGAGTTAGGCCACACCTTCGGCCTGAGACACTGCCCCGACTGGCGCTGCGTAATGACCTCCAGCCACGCGGTAGAACGCCTCGACGTCAAGACCGCCGAGTTCTGCGCGCGGTGTAGGAAGCCGGTGTTTCAGAACGGGTTCTGGTAGGGCACGCTTTAGCTTGCCCTTCAACTCAGTGGGAGTAATGCACAATGTCGGTTTGGCGTCTGTTTGGCGAGCTCCCGCAGGCTCGCACGCGAGAAGCTATTAGGCTACAGTCAATCGAAGGCTGGCATCCCTGGCAACATCCATGGACGGGGTTGCTCGGGCCTCCAATTGTTGTGCCAGATCCGACTGACCCCTCGCGGCGTCGCCACGCCAAGACCTATGAGACGGACAATGCAGGGGCCGTCCTGAGGTTCGCGCGCGATCTATCAGATGATAACATTTGGCGCTTTTATGTTCCTGCATCAATAGGAACAGAGGGCGCTTTTGAGGCAGCTGAGGCAAAATATGAGGGACATTGGCGAGCATCTTACGACGAAGAGAGTGAATTGCCTTGGCCGAAGCCGGAGCATAACTGGGCCGGTCGAGCAGCGTTCTTGGACTCCCTGGATCGAGTTGAGGCGGTCGCAGAGAGGGTCGCGTATCGCGGCCTTTCACTCTGTCGGATGTGCGGCTGTAGGAACGGGCACGAAGCCTTGCGGATGGCGGAATGGGAGTGGCCCGCTGGTTTCAGGCACTACCTCGCGGCTCATTGTGTGCGGCCCTCGACAGAGTTCGAGGCGTTTATATCGGATCACAAGGCATAGATCATCATGGGCATTTCGGGGACGGGCGAAACTGCGAAGTTCTGGCCAGGTCCTACTACGGAGTTTCATAGTCTGTTCCCGAAAGTGCCCTATCTTAGTCGTTTCCTCTCCATCGAACTTCGCAGCAGGGCGTCGATGCGCGTCTGATAACCCTTGCCTTGTCCCTTGAGCCAGTCAAGAATGTCGGCGTCCAACCGGATCGTGGGAGGTTTCTTGATTGGTCTATAGAACTTGCCGCTTACTGCCTTGCTCCACTCGCGCATCGGCGGAATGTCAGTGGTGTCGACCTCCCGGTCCTTCATCCGCTTGAGCGCACGGACTTCATTCGCTGGAGCGCTTTTGACTCTCTGCATATGCCTCCGCGAATCAGTCAACCTGCTTGTGCTTCGGCTTAGGCCGGCCAGCCGTGATGCCGATATCTACTTTCAGACCGGCGGCGGTGACCATGTTCACCAGCGTGTCGATTGTGAATAGCCCGATCTTGCCTCGCACCAGGCCCGAGATCCGCGGCTGCGATACGCCCATGATTTTCGCCGCCCGGGATTGGGTAATCTTTCTCTCCTGGATATAGCCCGTCAACGCCATCATCATCTTCGCGCGGATGCGGAGGTTTTCCGCTTCGGCGGGCGGAAACCCGCAGTCCAAGAAGACATTCTCACTACCTTTTGTCGCTCGCATCACTGCCTTTCCAATAATTCACGATAACGTATCTTTCCCAACGCCAAATCGATTGAGGAA
>CAZFOP010000450.1:0-3258 GCA_964520085.1 uncultured Solibacteraceae bacterium
CGCAAGATCAAGGCGTTCGACGTGCTGAGCTTCGTCGAAGGCATGAAGAAGGAGGAATAGCCGCCGATGGCGCTGGTTGTCGTCGGAGGCGTGGCTGCGGGGTTGAGCGCCGCCGCGCGTGCGCGCCGCCTGGATGCGCGGCTGCCCATCGTCGTTCTCGAAAAGGGGCCGGTGGTTTCTTACGGCGCGTGTGGGCTGCCATACCTGCTGGAAGGCCGCGTCCGCGAGGCCGCCGATCTGATCGTCCACACGCCCGAGTATTTCCGCAAAGAGCGCAACATCGAAGTGCGCACGGGCGCCCGCGTCGCCGCCGTCTCTCATCCGCGCCGCGAGGTGGTGCTCGAATCGGGCGAGCGCGTCCGCTACGACCGTCTGGTGATCGCCACCGGCGCGCGGTGCGACACGTCCGGCATTGTAGGCGCCGGCCAGCCGCACGTTTTCACTCTGCATACACTCGACGATGCCGAACGGCTGCGCGCCTTCCTGCGCGACCGGCAGCCGCGGCGCGCCGTGGTGATCGGAGCCGGTTACATCGGCGTGGAAGTGGCCGACGCGCTCAGCCGCAACGGTCTGCGCGTGACGATTCTGGAGCGCGGCGCCGACGTCCTGCTGCGCGACGATTCGGTGTTTACCGATGCGGTCCGCCATACGCTCGAGACCCACGGCGTGGAGTTGCGCTGTGGGGTGAGCGTGGACACGATTGAACCGGATCGTGTCGCCGGCGTGCCCTGCGATCTGGTCGTAGTTGCGGCCGGCTTCCAGCCGAACGTCGAGCTCGCCCGCGATGCGGGCGTGGCGATGGGCCGCACTGGCGCAATCGCCGCGGACGATCACATGGAGACCAACGTACACGGCATCTTCACAGCAGGCGACTGCGCCGAAACCATCCACCTGGTCACCGGCCGTCCCACCTGGATTCCGCTCGGCACCACCGCGAACAAGATGGGCCGTGTGGCCGGTGCCAACGCCGCAGGCGGACGCGAGCGTTTTCCCGGCGTGGTGGGAACCTGCATCGTGGGGATCTTCGGAACTGCATTTGCCGCTACCGGTATTTCGGTGGCGCAGGCACGCGCCGAAGGGCTCTTACCCGTAAGCGCGCGCATTGAGTCTCTGTCGCGGCCTCGCTACTACGGTGGCGTCAAGACCACAGTGGAACTGGTGGCGGACCGCGCTACCGGCCGCCTGATCGGTGGAACTGTGATTGGCGAAGACGGTGCCAACGGCCGCATCGACGTGATCGCCGCCGCCTTGCACAACCGCATGCGTGTGGAAGATTTCGCGGCGATGGACCTGGCCTACTCGCCGCCCTTCGCCCCCGTCTGGGACCCACTGCTCATCGCGGCGCAAAAGTTGAGCAAGCAGTTGTAGGGCTGGCACTGCCGATTTCGCACAACATAACGCGCTACGCTACGAACAGATGAACGCGCGCCGACGAGAAGAGTGGAAGAAGGTCCTCGACTCCGAGGTGGAACGCTGGGCTGCCAAGTCTGTCGAAGAATTGCTTTCTGAGCTGCACGAAGGGCAAGCATATCAGATCCATTTCGATTCCAAGATGTACAACGTGGAGGTGGAGATCCTCGAACACACCGAAGAGCATATTCACGTCCTGGTATACGTTGACGACGGAAGTTTGCCCGCGTCGTTATCGCCATTGAACCACACGTTCATTCGAAAAAAAACGCCTCTGCCCCATTAGGGCACCGCGCGGGAACAACTCTGCCGCTGCGGTGGTGGCGCACGCATTCTTGCGTGCAGGGCCGGCATTCTTGCCGACCTTTCTTGCTACCGCGTGGACCAGGAATAGCCGAGATGACTCTCGGCTCAGCACGCAAGAATGCGTGCGCCACGTCCCGTTTCGTATCATGGTGCTTTGCCGATATCAATGAAAGCTCTGAAAGGTCTATCCCGCCGCTTCGCGCTGCTGTCGGCGGCGTTCGCCGTTTGCGCGGTGTCCTCGCCCGCGGCCGAAGCGCAGAAGCTCACCGTTGCCGCAGCCGCGGATCTGCGGTTCGCGCTCGACCAGCTTGGCGCGCAATTTCGCACCGCGCATCCGGCGGTGGACCTGGCGATTACGTACGGATCGTCCGGCAACTTCTTCGCGCAGATTCAAAACGGAGCGCCGTTCGATGTTTTTCTTTCGGCTGACGTCGACTATCCGCGGCGACTGATCTCGGCCGGACTGGCGAATCCGGATTCGCTATTTCTGTATGGTGTGGGACGGATCGTGGTGTGGGTGCCGGCCGGCTCGCCGCTCGATCCGGCTGCGCTCGGCATCCACGCCCTGGAGGCGGCTTCGGTGAGGCACATCGCCATCGCCAATCCGCAGCACGCTCCGTATGGGCGCGCGGCTGTTGCGGCACTGCGGTCGCTCGGCGTGTACGACCGCGTATCGCCGAGGCTCGTGCTCGGTGAGAATGTCGCGCAGGCGTTCGAGTTCGTCGAGAGCGGCGCGGCGGAGGCTGGCATAGTCGCGTTGTCTCTGGCGCTGGCGCCTGCCGCGAGCGGCCACGGCCGCTATTGGGAAGTGCCCACCGACGCGTATCCGAAAATCGAACAGGGCGGCGTGATTCTTTCGCGCGCGCCGGCCGGACCCGCCGCACAGTTTCGCGCCTTCCTGCTTTCCGCCGAGGCGCGGCGTATCTTGAAACAATACGGCTTCGAGCCGCCGCAATAATATGGATTGGCAAGCCATTGGTTTGAGCCTGCGGCTGGCGCTCGCGACCACACTGGTGCTCCAGGTGGTGGGGATGCCGCTGGCGTGGTGGGTGGCGTTTTCGCGGCGGCGCTGGAAGTTTCTGGTGGAAGCGGTGGTGGCGTTGCCACTCGTGCTGCCGCCGACGGTACTGGGTTTCTACGTCCTCATCGCGATTGGCCCGCGCAGCCCCGTGGGTGCGCTGTATGCGCGGCTTACTGGCGGGCTGCTGCCGTTTTCGTTTGCCGGTCTGCTGGTGGCTTCGGTGCTGTACAGTATGCCGTTCACCGTGCAGCCGATGGTGGCGGCCTTCGGTGGGGTGGACCGCAAGCTACTCGAAGCCTCGTGGTGCCTAGGCGTATCGCGGGCCAGCACGTTTCTCCGCGTGGTGGTGCCGCTGGCTCGGCCAGGCATCGCCACCGCCGCCATCCTTAGCTTCGCTCATACGGTGGGAGAGTTCGGCGTGGTGCTCATGGTGGGCGGCAACATCGCCGGCGTCACCCGCACCGTTTCGATCTCGATTTACGACCAGGCGCAGTCGCTCGATTATGCCGGCGCCTGGCACA
>CAZFOP010000451.1:0-3237 GCA_964520085.1 uncultured Solibacteraceae bacterium
GCGATCAAGGCCCCTTCCGGCTAATTTGGACAGCATTGGGGCATGCCCGGCCCGCACCGGGCTCACTTCTGGCGTTGGCAGGACGGGGACCTGCCCCGCTATCATCGTTTTGTAACTCATCTTGCTAAAAAACGTGCGAATCACTGAACCTTTTTGCTCAATCGTCGTCATATCCATAAGAGTGCGTCGTCTTAATCACATGGCGGGCGAATCGCCATCGCCAGCGTGCGCCCAAATTTGGAAATAATATTGGATTACGCCGGTTCTCGCCGGCGCCGGAGAATTCCCGAATTGCGAACCATGCTCAATGCCGCCCTTATTCGGTCCGCTACAGTCTGCTTCCTGCTGTTGGTGGCGCTATTCCATCTGGCCGCCGCGGAGCACCATGGGCAAGTGACCTTCAACGGTCTGCCGGTGCCCGGCGTAACGGTGACGGCGACCCAGGACGGCAAGCGCCTGGTCGCCGTGACGGACCAGCAGGGCGCCTATGCGTTTCCGGATCTCGCCGACGGCATTTGGAAGATTCGCGTCGAGATGCTCTGCTTCGCGCCGATTGAGCGCGATGTGGCCGTGGCGGCCGCCGCGCCGAGCCCCGAATGGCAGTTGCAGATGCTGCCGCTCTCAGACATGCATGGCACCGCGCCGCCGCCCGCGGCCGCAACGCCTGCTGGTGCGACTGCCATTGCGACACCCAGCCAACCCCAGCCGGCTGCGGCCTCCGTTCCTGGCAAAAAGAAGAAGGACGCGATTCCCACCATCGCACCGCCGCAGAACGGCTTTCAGAAAGCCGACGTGAACGCATCCGCCGACGCCTCCAAGGTGGACAAGGATTCCGACACTCAGGCCGTGGCCGAGGCTGGCAAGGAATCGAACGACGGTTTCCTCATCAATGGCAGCGTGAACAACGCCGCCAATTCGTCCAACAGTCAGTCGGCCGCATTCGGCAACTTCCGCCCAGGTGGCCGCGGATTGTACACGGGCGGCATCGGCTTCACGATGGACAATTCGAATCTGGATGCCAGCCCGTTTTCCATCACCGGCCAGAACACGCCCAAGCTTCCCTATAACCGCGTCACCGGCAGGGCCACTTTGGGCGGCCCGCTGAAGATCCCCGGCATGACCAGCAACTGGCCCAACTTCTTCGTCGCTTATCAGTGGACACGGAATCACACGGACAGCGTACAAACCGGCCTGATGCCGGCCGAGGCCGAACGCAATGGCGATTTGTCGCAGGCTACCGGCCTGCTGGGCCAGCCTGTCTCGCTACCCGGCTTCCCTGGCAACATCATCCCGCAGTCCCAAATCAGTTCCCAGGCGCGAGACCTGCTCAGCCTCTATCCGCTGCCCAATTTCGCCGGCTCGGCCGGCTACAACTACCAGATTCCGACCCAGAGCGATCTCCATCAGGACAGCCTGCAATCGCGCGTTTATAAAATGCTCAACCGCAAGAATATGCTCAGCGGCGGTTTCAATTTCCAGCTCGCCCACTCCGACACGCCGAATCTGTTCGACTTCGTGGATCGTTCGCGCACGCTTGGGTTGAATGGCAATGTGAACTGGCGCCACTTCTTCTCGCAGCGGTTCACCTCGAGCTTCGGCTACTCGTACAGCCGCTACGATTCGCGCCTCACGCCGTATTTCGCCAATCGCGCCAATGTTTCCAGAGCCTTCGGTATTGCCGGCAACGATCAGAGCCCGGTCGATTGGGGTCCGCCCAGCTTGACATTCGCCTCCGGCATCGCCGGGGTTTCCGACGCCCAGGCCAGCGACAATCGCTTCCAAACCAACGCACTGTCGGCCAGTTTGTTCTGGCTGCACGGCGCGCACAACATCAGTTTTGGCGGCGATTTCCGCCGGCAGCAGTTCAACTACCTGTCGCAGCAGAACCCGCGTGGCAGCTTCACCTTCACAGGCACCGCGACCGGCACTGACTCGAACGGCGCACCCGTCGCCGGTTCTGGCAGCGACTTCGCGGATTTTCTGACCGGCGTGCCCGACACCAGCTCCATCGCCTACGGCAATGCCGACAAGTATTTTCGCGAATCCGTTTCCGATGCCTTCGTGGCCGACGATTGGCGCGTCACGTCGGGTTTCAGCCTCAATCTGGGCTTGCGCTGGGAGTACGGCGCTCCTGCGACCGAAGAGTACGGGCGGCTGGTCGACCTGGACGCCCGTCCCGACTTTTCGGCCGTCGCTCCGGTGTTGCCTTCCGATCCGGTCGGCTCCCTCACCGGCCAGCGTTACCCCAGTTCGCTGTTGCGTCCCGACAAACACGCCATCCAGCCGCGCGTCGCGGTCGCGTGGCATCCGCTGCTCGGCTCCTCGATGGTGGTGCGCGCGGGCTACGGCGTTTACTACAACACGTCTTTCTATCAGCCGCTGGCTTTGCAGATGGCGCAGCAGGCGCCGCTGTCGACCAGCTTCACCGTCGCCAACACCGCCGTCACTCCGTTGACTCTCGCCGATGGGTTTAATGCGCCGTCGCAAAACACTTTCGCCATCGATCCCAATCTGCGTCCCGGTTACTCGCAGAACTGGGATCTCTCCTTGCAGCACGACTTGCCCGGATCGCTGGTCGCCTCTGTCACCTATCTCGGAGTTAAAGGCACGCGCGGGATGCAGATGTTCCTACCCAACACTTATCCGCTGGGTGTGGCCAATCCCTGCTCGTCCTGCCCAACCGGTTTCCTGTATGTCACTTCGAATGGCGACTCGACGCGCGAGGCCGCGCAGATGCAATTGCGCCGCCGCCTGCACAACGGGCTGATGGCGAGTGTCAAATATACCTTCGCCAAGGCGATTGACGATTCCACCTTGGGCGGCCGCGGGCAGGGTGGCACGCTGATCGCCCAGAACTGGCTCGACCTCAGCGGCGAGCGCGGCCTTTCCAATTTCGATCAGCGCCACATCGTGAACGTGAGCCTGCAATACACCACCGGCATGGGCGTCGGCGGCGGAACGCTGGTGGGCGGATGGCGGGGCGCAGCGTTGAAGGACTGGACGTTCGTTGTCGAACCCACCGTAGCGACAGGCATGCCATTAACACCGATCTATATGGCCACCGTTAGCGGCACCGGCGTAACTGGAACCATTCGGCCCGAGTACACAGGCGCTCCGCTATACAGCGATACCGGCGGACGCAACCTCAATCCCGCCGCTTACACCGCGCCACCTGAGGGCGAGTGGGGCAATGCCGGCCGCAATTCCATCACGGGGCCGGCGCAGTTCAGCCTGGAT
>CAZFOP010000452.1:0-3229 GCA_964520085.1 uncultured Solibacteraceae bacterium
CGAACGGCGATAACCCCCTTAACTTCGTGTCTCAGCCCAGGGGTTCACTTCAGTCGATGGTTCTGCACGCCCTCCTCAGGCCACCTGGATTCTCATGCCCATGGATTCAGAGTTGGACTGCCAGTACCGGAAACGTCCGAGCTGTTTCTCGTAACCAGCGTAAGGTTGTGCTGGATTGCCGTTGCCGCGAGCAGGCCGTCGACGACGGGAACCGGCTTGCCCTTCGCCGTGGCAACCGCGGCGATCATTCCCCATCGGTCCGCTATAGCCGCGTCGATCGGCAAAATCCGGTCCTGGAAGCGGGACGGAAGATCCACTTGCAGCCAGGATTCCAGCCGGCCCCGCCGCTGCCCTGGCCGCAAACGTTGAACGCCGTTCCTGATTTCGCCCAGCGTGAGCACGCTCAGAAACAGGATCGATTCGTCCGTCTCCTCGATCCAGCGGAGCACCTGATCATCGGGCTTCGGCCGCACCAGTTCGGAGATGACGTTGGTATCAAGCAGGAAGCCGCTCACAGTTCAACCGCCCTGCCGAAATCGCGTGGTCGATCCAGTTGAATACCGGAGCCGGCCAGCGGCGAATCCGCGAAGAACTGGGCCAGGCCCCCTTGGCGCGCCTTGGACTTGGAAAGCCGCTCGTATTCCTCAGCCGGAAGCACCACGACCGCCGTTCTGCCGTGCTTGGTCACCCGCTGCGGCCCAGACTCCCGCGCCAGACGAAACACTTCGCTAAAACGCGCCTTCGCCTCCTGCAATTGCCAATCCTTGCGGACCGCCTGGGGCTTCGGAATCAGGGCCTGCCGGGGAGAGCGTTTAGGTACTCTGTTCATGGCGCGCGTTTCTGACTAGTCTAGTCAGAATGATTATAGCAGTTTGGACTGAAGGGCGACTCTAGGGTCAGGGCTGGGATCCCGTCAATTGCTGGGCTGGCGGGTTTCAGCGCCGCTTCCCGGAGCCGCAAAAGGACTCACTGCAAGGGCAGGACCCTGGACCTTCGGAGGAGGAGGACGCCGCCAAAGCCGCCTTTCCCGCATCATCTGCTGCATGCGCGCGAAGTTGTCAGCCAGATCACCATAGAAGGGAAAGAGCGTCTCCTCTGAGTGGTTCAATTGCCCGAGGACTTCGACTGGCAGCGATCCATCAAGCCACCGGTTCCAGATCTCCACAAATTCAAAGAGGGCCGGGAAGTGGCTGATAGTGGAAGGCTCTGCGAGATGCATTTTCAATGTGAATAGCGCGACCATTTTTCGGTAGGCAGGAATGATATCTTCGGCGAGTTGGCGGTTGCCGTATCGAGTAAGCTTCTCGAAGTCGGGAAACCGCCCCTTCGTGAGCTCCTCTACGAGATCGATCGCCCTTAATTCGTCTTTGGACTCATAGGCGTGCCGAATCATTGATTGCCAAGCCGAGCCTGCCCTCTCACTTATCCGAAGACTAAGTTCGCTTCTAGAAAGCACCTGGGCACGCAGAGCGAGCATGGGACCGTAAAACTCGGCCAATTGCTCACTGATGCGCCGCTGTTGGCGTTCGCGCTTCTGGTTGAGCGCCGTAAAGTACGCGCCCACGGTGACACCGACGAGGCCGGATGCGGCAGCGACTGCAGCCCCGAGGATCTCGAAAGGCATCAGATCCCCGCCTGCACGAGACGTTCTTCGTGCGCCAGTTCCGCGGCGTAGGCCAGAGCGGCGTTGATTTGGTCGGCGCGAAGGGACGGATAGCTCGCCAAGATCTCATCCCTGGTGGCGCCTTCGGCAAGACTGCCGAGGATCACCGTGACGGAGATTCGGGCTCCAGTTGCGCAAATCTCGCCGGCGCAGACCTGTGGACTACTGCTGAGGAACTCGTGCCAAGTAGCCATATGTCCAGTTTACGTGGGCGCTGGCCCTGCGTCCACTCGATGATCCTCATCCTCCGCCCTTACTTCCGCTTGACCAACAGCTCCACGCCTGCCACGATGGTGCGCCCGGGCATGGGCACTCCCAGTATCTCCTGATAACTGGTGTTAGTCAGGTTGGAAACTTGCAAAAACGGGTGGACGGTGCCGGCCGAATAGGCTGCGTAGAAATCCCAGAGAGCGTATGGGGAAAGACCGCGTCGGTTGAGCGCGCCCACGCGGGTGCGCAGCATCCAGCGGCTATTGAATGTGGCTTGGTACGCCGCGACGCCGGAATCGGCCGGGTAATTGAAGCTGTACTTGGTGTATGTGCCGGGGACGGTATTCTGCGTGCCAACCAACCAGTCGTAGTGCAGGTCGAGCGTTTGCGAGCCGGTGAGCGCGAAGTGCAGGCCGCTTTCGACGCCGGTGAATCGCAGCCGGTCGATGTTCAACGCCTGCCAGGGAGCGTCCACGTCGGTCCGGTAGTAATCGATGCCATCGCTCACCTGGCGGTTGAATACGGTCAGCTCGCCGCGAACGCGGGAACTGGGCTGCCAATCGGCGCCGGCTTCGTAGGTCCACGCGCTCTCGGGATGCAATTTTGGATTGCCGAAATCGCTGGGATCGGAGTAATAGAGTTCGGTGTAACTGGGCACGCGAAAAGCGCGGCTGACGGAGGAACGGAACTTGAATCGCGGATTGATCCAGGCGCCGTCGGCGATGGTGGAAGTCATGGTTGCCGAAAGGTCGCGCCAGATTTCCTCCCGCGCCGAAACGGTGAGCGAGAACCGCCGCAGCGCGCGAAAATCCGCAGCCGCGTAAACGGCGCCGCGGCTGCGCGAGTGTGTCCCCAGATTGTTACTCACAATAGATTCGTGAATACCTTCCACACCGTAAGAGATGGTGATGGCACGCGCCGGAGTCTCCGTGCGGCGCAGCGCGGCTTGGTAGCTTTCATCGGCGTGATGGTTAGCGTATATTTCGGGCTGATCGCGGAATAGCACGAACAGATCGCTATGGCGGCGCCAGGCGAAGCTCACCTGGGTCTTCTTGCCCAGCATCTGCCGCACGCCGATCCACCAGGTCTTGGTGTCTTCCCAGGAGGGATACGGTCCGTAGTAGTCGTTGGCGCCGAACGGGTGGTCCATGTACGCTACCGTCAGATCGCTGGGCCCCCACGCGGTTGCGACGTGAGTGCTCGAAGCGAAGTTCAGATTGCGGTAGTCGCGGTCCGGCATGAAACCAGTGGAGAAATCGCGCGCGAAGCTGAGTTGCTCGCTGACCGGTCCGAAGGTATCGGAAACGGACGCGCGCTGCTGGTTGATGCCGTCGTTGCCCACCGAAGTGCGAAGGT
>CAZFOP010000453.1:0-3205 GCA_964520085.1 uncultured Solibacteraceae bacterium
ATTGGGATCCGCCGTTCCCGCTCGACATGTCCCGCATACGGCCGGCCGACGAGCAATATTGGGATCGATACCGCACCACGCCGAAAGCATTCGTTCGCCTCGCGCGGGGCCGCGCGCTTTGGGGGACACGCTTCGGCAGCCTGACCTCGATCCGCATCTCGCCGCCATCCGCAGCCTTTGCCGAGGCGCTGCGCACCGCGCTCGACCTGGCGCTGGCCGGCCTGACGGCGATTCCCGCGAGAGCCCAGGGCCTGGCGGCGGCGCGAGGATCGACGGATTTTGGCGAGTACTTCATTTACTTCAGCTTCTTTTTGATGGTATCGGCGCTATTGTTGACGGGCTTGCTCTTCAGGCTCGGCATCGAACAGCGCACGCGCGAAATCGGCGTGCTGCGCGCGCTCGGGTTTTCGGTATCGTTGATCCGGCTGATGTTTCTGCTCGAAGGCGCAGTGCTGGCGGTGGCCGGCGCGATGGTGGGCGTTGGCGCGGCACTCGGATACGGCGCGCTGATCCTGCTGGGGCTGCGCTCCTGGTGGTTCGGCGCGGTGGGGACGCGGCTACTCTCGCTGCACGCCTCCGTTCCATCGCTGACCCTTGGCGCCGCTGCCGGGATGATTGCGGGCCTCGGTTCGATCATCTGGACGCTGCGCGGAGTGCAACCGGTAACGCCGCGCGGGTTGCTGGCGGGCGAGCGGACGAGCGCTCGGCTACGGTGGCGATGGATCGCAGGCGCGGTCGCCGTTGCGCTCGCCGCGGCGCTGGTGGTGGCTGCGCTTGACGGCAAGTTAGAGCAGACCGCCGGTTTCTTCGGCGCGGGCACGCTGCTGCTCATCGCGGCACTGCTGTTCCAATCGGTGTGGCTGCACGCGCGCGGATTGCGCGCTATCGGCGGGTTGTTCGCGTTGGGCCTGCGCAGCGTGCAATACCGGCCCGGCCGCAGCGTCCTGTCGATTGCCCTAATCGCTTCGGCGACCTTCGTGATCGCTTCGCTCGAAGCCTTTCGGCGCGACGGTTCGTCGGCGGGCACGGGCGGATACACGCTGCTGGCGAATGCAGCGCTGCCGGTGATTCACGATCCGAACGCGGAAGCGGGACGCGCGGCGCTGAATCTTCCGCCGCTCGAAGGCGTCCGGTTTGTTCCTTTTCGCGTGCGTCCGGGTGACGATGCCAGTTGTCTGAATCTCTACCAACCGCGCAGCCCGCGCATTATGGCGCCGCCCGCGGCCTTTCTGCGCGATGCCCAGTTCGCTTTCCAGGGCGTGGTGGAGGGTGCTCGGAATCCGTGGCTGTTGCTGGAATCGAAGCTGGCGGGCGGCGCCGTTCCAGCCATCGCCGACGCCAATTCGCTTGACTACGCGCTGCACCGGAAGTTGGGCGAGGAGTTTGAACTCGGCGGCGTGCGGTACCGGATCGTGGCGGCGCTCCAGGATAGCGTGTTTCAGGGCGAACTCATCATTTCGGAAGAAAACTTCTTGCGGCTGTTCCCGGACGCGCAGGGTTACCAGTTCTTCCTGCTGAACACTCCGCCCGGGAAAGCCGACGAGGTGGCGCGCACGCTCACGGCTGCCCTTTCCGACTACGGATTCGAGACGCAGCCGACCGCGGCGCTGCTCGAAAGTTTTCATAAAGTGGAGAACACCTATCTTTCGACGTTCCGCGCGCTGGGCGGTCTGGGGCTGGTGCTGGGCACGGTAGGACTGGCGGCACTGCTGATGCGGAACGTGATGGAGCGGAGGAGAGAACTGGCGCTGCTGCGCGCAGTCGGGTACCGGCGGCGGCATTTGTTCGCAATCGTGCTGGTGGAGAACGCGTTCCTGCTGCTGATGGGATTGGCGACTGGCGCGGTTTGCGCCGCCATCGCCGCGGCGCCGGCGGTTTCGGCGCGCGGTGGTGATGTGCCGGTGGCCTCTCTGGGCGTTCTGCTGCTCCTGGTGGCAGCCGCTGGAATCGCGTCGTCAGCCATCGCTACGGCAGTGGCTCTTAGGTCTCAGTTACTCGACGCGCTGAAATCGGAATAGGATTCGAGTTCGCAAGGGATGCGCGGTAAAATGGTTGTGAGAGGAGGATGCTGCTGTGAGTGTGAGAAACCAGCGGCGAGCGTGTGTTTATTGCGGCGAGCGAAGGAAGCTCACTAGCGATCACGTGCCTCCAAAATTCTCTTGGCGAGGCCCTACCCGCCGAATCTATTCACTGTTCCCGCGTGCCGTCGTTGCAACGAGTCATTCATGAAGGACGATGAGTACACTCGCACGGTCTTGGCCCTTGATGTGCAGGCAGCTCAGAACAGCGCGGCGCAACAGAAGTTGTCGGCGATTCTGCGTTCGCTTCAACGACCAGACGCGAGGGGGTTCGCGGAGTATCTGGCGGGCCAGTCCAAGGCCACCATGGTGCTCGGTTCCGATGGACTGCCCATGGGCACGGCGATTCTGTTGGACAGCCAAAGAGTTAACCGCACAGGCCTACGCATAATGCAGGGTCTGTACTTCATTGAGACGGGAAGGCGGATACCGGGGAACGCCGCGGTTATGCTTGCATCCGCGGCCGGATTGACTGCGGAACACCCGGATATGTTGACGATCGCGCACGTGTTTAGTCTCTTCCCGGATCAACGGGATGGCGCGCTCGGATGTGCATTTAGTTATGCTGCGGCACTCGGGTACGAGCGTTCTGCGTGGGTGATGTTATTGTACGACTACCACTTCTGGGTCGGCACTATAGATGAGCGAGACGCTAGCGAGCGCGGGCCGATGTTCCCAAACCAAAAGCTTCTCATCGACAGCGTTTGATGTTGCAGCAAGATCCGAACGCGGTTCAGGCCGCCCCGCCCGGTCTGCGTTCTTTCTCGCACGAAGGAGCGCGAAATGGCGGCCGGTTCGGGAACTTGCGGGACGCCTCCTTCTAAGTGAATCGCATGGGCATCAGTTCCCGAAGCAGTATAGCCGCCCATCCTGCGAGCCGATGACCACGCGACCCGCGGCAATTGCTGGAGATGCGGAAAGCGGGGAGCCGGCTTCGTAATCCCAGAGTTTCTTTCCGGAGGTGAGATCCAGTACGTAGAAGTGGCCGTCGTTGGAACCTATGTACACGTGTCCATCCGCGATGGCGGGAGAGGAATCGACGCGGGCCTTGGTTGCGAACGTCCAAATTGGCTTGCCGGTGGTTGCGTTCAGGCAATGCACCAGCTTGTCCCGGCCGCCCAGAACGA
>CAZFOP010000454.1:0-3200 GCA_964520085.1 uncultured Solibacteraceae bacterium
CGACCTCTGCATTGCGAACGCAGCGCTCTCCCAACTGAGCTAGTCGCCCACGGAACAGTTACCGTTCACTATGATACCAAATCGTCCGCGACCCGCATTGAGGGGCGAGCGCCGGAATGGAAGCTCAGGCGCGGCGGTCGTCCAGATGTCGGGATTCGGTCTTGTGTTTGCGGCGGGTGGCCCAATACTTCTTCATGCGTTCGGATACCTCCGCGCGCTCTTGCAAGTTCATTGACTTGCGGCCGCGGCGCTTGCCTGTATTGGGAAGCCGGGGTAATTCGCCGCCGGCACGCTGCAATGCCTCCAACGAAGCAATCGCACGCTCCAACTTTTCTTTCTCAGCGTATAAGTCCTGAAGAGCTTTAGATAGATCCATCACACTAAATGCCGCCGACCGCGGTAACCTCAACGACCACTCGATGTTACCCCAGCGACTGCGCACATTGCTATATCCGATGGTTATTAACGGAGCAAGAAAGGCCAGTGCGGTACCAGTTTGAAAGCATATCGAGTAATGGCTATGTAAAGCCCAACTCCCAGTAGCAATAGTACCCCTATGACGATGATAATGGTGGTTTTCCAGGGGAATCGCCGGTTTTCGCGATGGAGTGTGAGTATGTATGCCGCGAAGACTCCCAAGTAGAACAACAGGCACATGGGTAGTGCAAATAACAGCATGTTGAACGCATCCGGGGCTGGAGTGACAATGGCGGCAAGGATGAAGATGAGCAGGATGGCGTATCGGCTATGTTTGATTAAGAAAGACGGACTGACAATCCGCAGTAGCGTAAGAAAGAAAATAACCACCGGAAGTTCGAAGACCAAACCGATCCCTAACACCACGTTGACAAACATGGCGAAATACTCGCTGACCGACACGAAGGGAACGATGTCCATGCCATGGCCCATACCCAACAAGAACTTCAGGGCCACTCGAAACGCGACGAAATAGGCGAACAGGCCGCCTAGGATGAACAACCCGGCGGAGGACACTATGAATGGCGCGGCCCATCGGCGCTCCTTGCGGTACAGCCCGGGCGAGATGAAGGCCCATACCTGATAAACCACCCACGGCGACGCAAGAAAGATGGCGCACACCATGGGCAGCTTGAACCAGATGATGTTGATGGTTTCCATCGGCGTGATCTGCACCAGGCGCGGCTCGTAGCCGAGCGATTTCAGCGTGGATACGGCGGGCTGCTTGATGATGTTCCACAATGGGCCGGAGAACGAGAAGCTCACGCAAAAAGCGACGACGGCGCCGACCAGAGCGGAGATGATGCGCTTGCGCAATTCCTCGAGATGCTCGAGAAACGACATGCGCAACATGCCATCTTCTTCGCCATCGTCTGGCGGCGGAGGCGCACCGCCGCCCATCCGCCGTCTGGCTCGTTCGAGCGCGCCAGGGGCAGGCGAGGATCCGCGTGGAGGCTGACCGCCCCGCGTCTGTTCTTCGGATGAGTCCATTCGTTACGTTTGCTGTTCCGCGTTTGTCGAAGCCGGGGAGGGCGCAGGATCCGCGGCGGCGTTGGCCGCGGGGCCAGGGTTCACGCTCTCGTGTCCGCTGGCCGGATCGTGCGCAATGGTTCCTTCCGGTACGACCGGCACGGGTGATTCAGCGCCCTCAGTTGCGGATGCGCTTGCAGTGGACGAGCTTGAGGCTATCTCTAATGACGGCGCAACGTACGCGGCGTCATCGCTGGTGTTGTAAGCGGAGTAGTCGGCGTTGTAAGTATCGTAACGATACTGGTTGACCACTTCCTTGATACCCGTCTCCGCCTCCATATTTTTCAATTCACGGTCAAACGTCGCCTTCAACTCGTTGGAGGCGCGCCGGAATTCGGTCAATGCCTTGCCGACCGTCCGTGCGATCTCAGGAAGTTTCTTTGGACCGAACAGGATGAGCGCCACGAGGAAAATCAAGATGAATTCCACGGGGCTGAAGTTTCCAAATATCATGCCGATTCCTCGAGCAAGGTCTTCCGACCCAATAATAGCACGCGCGCCGCGATAGCCCGCGAATCGCTGGTTCGGGAGAAGCAGGAAGGACAGGGCCGCTAAAGCATGCCCACCTACGGCAGACTTTCGCGCAGCACCTTTTCGCTTTGTTCGGCGCGGAAGCGGCGGAGTTTCTCGCGCAATGCGGGCCGGCTGGTGGCCAGGATGGCGATAGCCAGCAGCGCGGCGTTGCGCGCGCCCGCTGGACCAATGGCGAGCGTCCCGACCGGGATACCGGCCGGCATCTGCACGGTCGAGAGCAGCGAATCCAGGCCCTTCAGCGACGCGCTCTCCATCGGCACGCCGAGCACGGGAAGCAGAGTGTGCGCGGCGCAAACGCCGGCCAGGTGCGCGGCGCCACCGGCGGCGGCAATCACCACTTCCATGCCGCGCGATTCGGCCTGGCCCACATACTCCGCGGTTTGCGCTGGCGTGCGGTGCGCCGAAAGCACGCGGCACTCGTGCGGAACTTCAAACTTAGCGAGCACCTCATCGGCCTGGCGCATTATTTCCCAGTCCGATTTGCTGCCCATGATGACGGCGACCAGCGGCGTGTCGGCCATAACCTATATTCTACTGTCCCTGGGCGAGCGAGAAGCCGGGCTGGCCGTCGAAAGTGCGCAGCGCCTGTGTGGCGGCGATCTCGATGCCGGCCTGGGCCACGCGTGAGAGCAGGGCAACGCACTTCGCCATGTCCGTGCCGCCAACGGCCATGAAGCGGCAGCGGAAGCTGTCGGTGCAGAAGGTCTCGGCACGTCCGGCGGGCCATACCTTCACCCCGCGATTATCGATCATCTGGAGATCGAGCCCATCGCCGGCCAGCTTGCCCACCACCGCGGCCAGCGCATCGGGATCGCGCGAAGGCCAATAGACGAAGACGTCGATGCCCTTCAACTCCACGGCAGTGGAAACGGCTGCCGAGGCGCGAGCCGGCGGCGGCGCCACCGGACGCCGCGCGTAACTCACGGGCTTCAGCCGGGCTGGCTTTTGGCCGACGCGCGCGATCACGGCGGCCGCGAATTCCTTCGTTCCCACCTTCTGCGTGCTGACGCCTTCGGTGAAGATATCGTAAGTGTGAATTCCGTCCTCGATGGTGCGCAGCCAGGCGTTGTGGACGCGCTCCGCCACCTCCGGCTGATCGATGTGAACCAGCATCAGCACCGCGCCCAGCAGCAGGCCCGAGGGATTGGCCAGGTTCTGGC
>CAZFOP010000455.1:0-3186 GCA_964520085.1 uncultured Solibacteraceae bacterium
GACGGATGGTATCGAGGATGCGGCCGATGGCTTGCGAGAGGAAGACGAGGTCGGCGGTGGCGACGGCCTCGGCCAGCGGCGCGCCACGGTCGATGGCGCCGGCGGCGAGCGAATCGGCAATTGCGCGCGGCGAGCTAACGCCCATAATGGAGCCGCTAAATCCGGCCTCGCGCAGGGCCAGGCCGAACGATGCACCGATCAGCCCGGTCCCGACAATCGCTACGTTCTTCATGAAATGTTTAGTGTAGCGCCGCCGGGCGAGTCCAGTCAGAAGCTGCGGGAAAGTGTGGCAAAAAAGAAACGCGCCCGCAAGCGGGCGTTGGCAGGCTGAAGCCTGCCCCACCTAAGCAAGCTCGGGGCTTTCTAAATGCTCCGTCCCACTGCAGGCGCGATGATGCGTAGCTGGGCCATCAGCTCGGTGAACTGTTCCGGGCGCAGCGACTGAGCGCCGTCGCTCAAGGCGTGGTCGGGATCGGGATGAACTTCCACCAGCAGTCCATCGGCGCCGGCGGCCACGGCGGCGCGCGCCATGGGCGGAACCTTATCGCGGCGGCCGGTGCCGTTCGATGGGTCGGCGATAATCGGCAGATGCGAGAGTTTCTTCACCACTGGAATGGCGGAGATATCCATCGTGTTCGTGGTGTAGGTTTCGAAGGTGCGTATGCCGCGCTCGCACAGGATCACATCGTAGTTGCCGCCGGCCAGGATGTGTTCGGCGGAAAGCAGCAACTCTTCGATGGTCGCGGCGATGCCACGTTTCAGCAGCACCGGTTTGCGCTGCCGGCCCAGCTCGCGCAGCAGGTTGAAGTTCTGCATGTTGCGCGCGCCGATTTGCAGGATGTCGGCGTACCGGCTCAGCAGCGGGACCTGCGTAATGTCCATCACTTCGCTCACCACCAGCAGGCCGTGGCGATCGGCGGCAGCGCGCAGCAGCGCAAGACCTTCCTCGCCGAGGCCCTGAAATCCGTAAGGTGAGCTGCGCGGTTTGAAAACGCCGCCACGGATCACGGCCGCGCCGGCCGCGGCCACAATTTCGGCGCATCGTTCAATCTGGTCGCGGCTTTCCACACTCGATGGCCCGGCCATCACCACCACCCTGCCGCCGCCGAATTCGCAGCCGCCCACTTTGACCACCGTCCCGCCGGGACGAAAATGGCGGCTGGCAAGCTTGTATGGGCTTGCGATGCGATGCGCTTCCTTAACACCGTCCATCACGTCGAACACTGCCAGGTCGAACTCCGGCTTGCCGCCCACGCCGCCGAGTACGGTGTGAACTTGCCCGGTGGAGCGGTGGACGTTGAACTCCATCTCCACCATGCGGTCGATCACCGCCTGGATGTTCTCTTCGGTTGCGCCTGCCTGCATCACCACGATCATGGCTTCGCTCCGTCCGTTTTCATGCGCATCCGCTGCACGGTGCGCGCTTCGTCGATAATACGTTCGAAAACACGGCGCAGGCCGTCCGCCGGCAACGGGCCGCCGTTGGACGCGATCACATTGGCGAACACTTCGCTCTCGCGCTTGGGCTCGTAAATGGGCAGGCTGGCCAGCCGCTTGATGCGGCCAATCTCTTCCACCACGCGCATGCGCTCGTTGAGCAGCTTCACGATGTCGCGGTCCACTTCGTCAATCTGCACGCGCAACTGGTCCAATTGGGGCCGCGCTTCGTCTTCCGTCATGCCTGCGCTCCAAAACCGTGTTTCAACTCGCGGGTGAAACTTTCGAGCTGAATTTCGAGCGACGCGTTGTCGCTATTGCGCTCGATCAAGCGGACGAACGCGCTGCCCACCACCACGGCGTCCACCTGGCTCGCCAGCTCCGCTACCTGTTCCGGCTTCGAAATGCCGAAGCCCACCGCCAGCGGCAAATCGGTGATGGCGCGCATGGCGCTCACCAGCGGCGCGGTCGAGCTGGAGAGCGAATCGCGCTCGCCGGTGACGCCGGCGCGCGACACCAGGTACACGAAGCCGGTGGAATAGCGCGCCACCAGATCGAGACGCCGCGGCGTGGAAGTGGGCGCGGCCAGAAACACGGTGTCGAGGCCCTGCCCATGCATGGCGCCGACGTAGTCGTGCGCCTCTTCGACCGAGGCGTCCGTGAGCAGGCAGCCATCGATGCCGGCCTGCGCGGCGTCGCGCGCCAGGCGCTCCAAGCCGTAGCGCAGCACCGGGTTGAGATACGTGAACAGCAGCAACGGCGCTTGGGACCGCTGGCGAATTTCGCGCGCGATTTCGAGCACGCGCGCGAGCGACGTGCCGGCTTTGATCGCGCGCTCACCGGCGCGCTGGATCACAGGGCCATCGGCGACGGGATCAGAGAACGGCACGCCCAATTCGATCAGGTCCGCACCGCCGCGCAGCATGGCTTCCACCAGTGCGGGCGTTCGGTCCGGCGCGGGGTCGCCCGCGGTCAGATAGGCGATGAGGCTCTTGCGCCCGGCGCGTTTCCGCTGTTCGAACATGCGGCCGATGCGCGTCATGGCTGGTCGATCTCCGGAAAGTTCTCGCGATAGATGTCGATATCCTTGTCGCCGCGGCCGGACAGGTTGACGATGAAGATCTTGCCTGCCGCTGCGGGCGTGCGGCGAATGGCCTCGGCCACGGCGTGCGCGCTCTCCAGAGCCGGAATGATGCCTTCCACACGCGAAAGCTGGAGCGCCGCGGCGAGCGCTTCCTTATCCGAAGCGGCGACATACTCGGCGCGATGCCGGTCGTGGAGCAGGGCGTGCTCGGGGCCAATCATCGCGTAATCGAGGCCAGCGGAGACCGAGTGCGTGAGCGACACTTGGCCGTTCTCATCCTGCAACAGGTAGCTGTACGCGCCTTGCAGCACGCCGGGTGCGCCACCGCGGAAGCGCGCCGCGTGTTCGCCCAGGCGATCGCCGCGGCCGCCGGCTTCGACGCCGATCAGCTCGACGGCGGCATCCGGCAGAAATGCGTGGAATATGCCGATGGCGTTAGAACCGCCGCCGACACAGGCGAAGATGGCATCGGGCAGGCGGCCTTCCACTTCGAGAATCTGCCGTCGCGCTTCTTCGCCAATCACCTTTTGAAAATCGCGCACCATCATCGGATATGGATGCGCGCCCAGCGCCGAGCCGAGCAGGTAATATGTGTCGCCGACGTTGCTCACCCAATCTCGCATGGCCTCGCTGATGGCGTCTTTCAAGGTGCGGCTGCCGGCTTC
>CAZFOP010000456.1:0-3153 GCA_964520085.1 uncultured Solibacteraceae bacterium
ACATGAAGGCATCGTCGGAATCCGGACTGTGCGCGCTGACAATTTCCCTGGGAGTGACTGAAGTCATATGAGGAGCAACAATTCAGTTTACACTACCCAGCGCGAAAACCCGCGTGCACGCAAATGAGGGGATGCAAATTTTTTCTCGGCGTCGTGCGTTTCCGCGGCAACAGCCGCCACTCGACGCTCGGCTCGAAACCGTCTCGTTCCTCTCAGCAGCCCGCGCGCGGGTGCAGGATTACGGTGGGCACACTGCCGGTCAGGCGCGAGAGCGGATCGCCGCTCTGATTCAACACGCAGGATCCGCCGCTCGATCCGGTAACGGTCACATTCACGCTCTGAATGTTCCAGTTGTCGTCCGTTTCGAAGGTTCCGTTGTGCGAGGTCAGCGTGATGCCAATCTGGCCGAACGCAGAGAGCGGTTGCGGTGGACTGATCGTAAACGTCTTCACGTGGTCCGAGTTGTTCTCCCATCCGCCGTCGCTCTGCGCTTTCAGCGTGAAGGTCTGCGCGCCTCCCGGCAAACTGACGCTCGCCGTCGCCGAGCTATCGCCGCGTAGATCGTCGCCGCCGGTCACGATATTGAACGTGATCTGATTGTAGGTCGCCGTGATCGGAACCGGTGGCTGGCAATTGGGCGTGCCGAACACGCCGGTTCCGGCGCTGCCCGTCAGCCGCGCCAGCGGATTGCCGGAAAGGCTCTGCTGGCACAGCACGGCGCCGGTCGGGCTCAGCACCTTCGCCGTCAGGTTCTGAATGTTCCAGTTGTCTTGCGTCTCGGGAAACGAATCGTGCGACGTGAGAGTGATCGCCACCTGGCCCAGCGCCGTCTGCGACGCCTGGTTGAAGGCACCGACCACGATATGGCCCGAATTATTGCCCCAAGAAGATTGGTTCTGCGTCTTCAGCGTTACGGTTTCGAACGAGGCCCCGCCCGGCCGCTCCAGCGAAGCGGTCGCGGAACTGTCGCCGCGAAGATCGTCTCCACCGGTGCCGATCGAAAGCTGGATCGAAGGTCCGAACGAGCTGACGCAACTCGAACTGGCGTTGCTCCATTGCTTCTGGACCACGTACCTGTGGCTGTTCATCGTGACTGTGGCGGGGATCTGGTTGCAGTTATCCCCAATCTCGTTGCCGGTGCTCGTGTCCCACCAAGCGTTGCCCAGCGGATCCGTGATGGTCTCGAAGAACTCGTGCGACATCATGGCAACCTCCCGGTCCGAGGCGAGCTGCGTGTTGACCGCCGTGTTCGTGCCCTCGGCGCAGCCGGCCGTGTTGAAGCTCGCGTCCGAAAGGAACCCATAAAAGGCGTTGCCGCCGTTCAATCCGAAGTTGCCGTGATACGCGCAGAACGATACGCCCTTGAACGTGCAGTTGCTCCCGGAGGAATCGCATTCCTCGATTTCCTTCCCGGTGTTCTTCACCACACCGGTGAAGACGAAGAACTCCGTGTTGGCTCCGCTGCTCCAGTGGTTCTGTGTTATCGCCCGCTTCACTTCGTTCTGAATGTCTGCGTCGCCCAGCGGATCGGCCTGGCTTCCCGCATGTGGATAGGCTTGCGTATCCACCCAAAAACCGCCCAGCGCGACCGCTCCCGCCTGGTTCTGCACCACGCATTCGTTGGAGCCGCACGAGCCGGGATATTGAGTCACGATGTTGACGTACGACGTGGCCGAAAGGTCTCTGTAGAACTGCTGCGTCAAGGTCTCGAAGTTCCCCACGCCATTAGTCACCGAAGTGTCCAGCACTACGCCGGATGGCAGCCAGTAAATCAGAAACGCCTTGATCTGATTCTGCATCGTCGGGCCGCCGTTGTTGTTGAGGTTGTTGGCTGCCACCGCGCTGGGCGCGAGCGAGCCAATCAGGAATGTGAGCGCCGCCGCCGCGCGAGGCAGGCCGCGAAAAGGTATCCGTCCATGATAAGAAGTCATTTTGATTTATCCTTATCTCGCCTTCGTTAGCGCGGTTGGCTGACCTGCGGAAGACTGAATTTCTTTTGCGCGCCGTCGAACAGGACGGCCACCTCGGCGCGCGTGTGCGCCATTCCCAGTACGATTCTGTTTCCGGGCTGCAGCGTGACAATGCCGCCCGTCACGGCGGCGGCGAAGTAGGGGCGCGCCGGCGGCGGGATCTGGCTTGCGTCCGCCACGTTGGCCAGCGCCGCATCCGTCTCGGCCGCTGTCGGAAGCGTGAGTTTTTTCTGCGCCACTAGCACCTGAGCCATGATCATCGCCGCCAGCGCGTGAGAGATGGGTTGCTCCGGCAGCAGATTCTTCCCCAGCATGCAGCCGAAGCAGAGCATCTGCCTGCCCATGTATGGCGCGACCGCCTGCACCGCGTCATAGAGCGAGGAGTTGGCCAGCACATCGCCAAACTCGGTTGCTTGGGCCGGCTTTCCGAGGTTGAACATGCCCTGCACCGAGACCACGAAGTCTCCCAGAGTCTCCGTTGCATCCGGGGCGAACTGTCCGGCTGCGGCGGCCTTCATGATGCCCTGCGACACCATGTTATTGATCGCTGGCGATTCCAGGGCATGAGCCGCGAGATCGTTGAGTTCGACTGCGCCTCGCGCAGCCACGTTAGGCGCCGCTGCCAAGAACCCCAGCAGCGTGCAAGCCAGGCTTAACTTAGTTAGATGCATCCGATCACCTCCGAGTGATTTCTTACCACTTAGTGAGCTGAATTCGCGGTTCATTACATCACACACTGGCGTATCCAAACGATGAGCTCGCGAATTTAACAGGTGTGTCGCTTCTTTGTGGCGCAAGCCCCCGGCCTGCGCACCGCCCGTATCGATGAAACTCCGGGCCCGTCAAAGGTCTACAACGCGCTCGCTCCGTGCTATCGGATACACTGGTCATTCACTCCGGGAGGCTGGGAAAGACGAATGGAAATACCGAACCGGTGCCCTGCGCGCCGGTTGTTGTTGAGCGGTGACGAGGCTGTGGCGCTGGCCGCTTTCGATGTGGGACTGCACCTGGGCACCGGATACCCCGGCACGCCCTCCACTGAAATCCTGGAGGCCTTCGCCAGTCTCGGCGGCCACGCCCAATGGGCGCCTAATGAGAAGGTGGCGCTCGAAGTCGCCATCGGCGTCTCGTTCGCCGGCGGCCGCGCGCTCGCCACCATGAAACACGTCGGCTTGAACGTGGC
>CAZFOP010000457.1:0-3151 GCA_964520085.1 uncultured Solibacteraceae bacterium
CCTTCATGGGCTTGATGGCCACGATGTTGCCCGGCGTGCGGCCCAGCATCTCCTTAGCTTCCTTGCCGACCGCCTCCACTTCGCCGGTCGATTTGTTGATGGCGACGATGGATGGCTCGTTGACAACGATGCCCTTACCATGGGCATAAACCAGGGTGTTCGCCGTGCCCAAATCGATGGCGAGATCCGAAGAAAACAAGCTGAACAGAGAGCGTAAATTCATTGATCAGGGTAAATCGCGTCAGGCAGGAATAGCCGCGGACGCCGGAGCGAAGTCCATAAGAATCATAGCACGATTGAACAACGGGGCAATGTTGCTTTCCACACGCCCACCGGCTACGGCGCGAAAACGACCAGGAAGCCGTCGGTAACGCCGCCGCCATAGGCGCCTTGCGCGGCGTCGCTGGTGGTGGTAATACCGCCTCCGGTGAAGCCGGCGAAATAGAGCGTGCCGTCCGGCGCTACCGCCAGCGCCTGTCCGCTGCTAATGCTCGCTCCGCCGAAGTAAGTGACATAGCCGAATCCGTTGGGGCCAGCCACGTGAGGGATCACCTTGGCCGCGACGATATCGACGCCGCCCGGATAAGCGGTCTGGGGCGCGTTGGGCGTGGTCGGGAGATCGCTCGAGAGCGTGTAGCCGGTGACGTAGACGTTATTCTGGGCATCGGCGCCAATGCCGTAACCGACTTCGGCATCCGAACCGCCCAGGTAAGTCGAGTAGAGCAAGAACTGCGGGGTGAACGGGTTCACCACGGCAACGAAAATATCGGCGTTCCCACC
This sequence comes from uncultured Solibacteraceae bacterium, assembly GCA_964520085.1. GTDB lineage: Bacteria > Acidobacteriota > Terriglobia > Bryobacterales > Bryobacteraceae > Bog-375. Next base: position 781 of record CAZFOP010000457.1, read on the forward strand.
GTTCGCCGGCTGCGCCGCATCCGGCGTCACCGGAAAATCGGTCGACAGCGTGTAGCCGGTTAGCAGAACGTTGCCGTTCGCGTCCACCGCCATCCCGCGCACTTCCTCGCTGCCAGAGCCGCCGAGATAAGTGGCATAAACCAGCGATTCGGTTCCGAACTGAGTGGGGTCCAACACGGCAAGAACCACGTCGTAACCACCCGCCAGATTACCCTGATACGAGTAACCGGCCATCGGGAACTCAGTCGACCCGGTGGACCCGGTCATATAAACCAGGCCGTTGGATGCAACCGCGACGCCGCGCCCGTCGTCGTCCATCTCTCCGCCCAGGAACGTCGAATAGATCGGCGTGGCGCTCACGGTATTAAACTCGATGACAAACGCATCCTGCCCGCCCCAGAGCGTGTTCTGATAAGCGTTGCCGGTTACCGGAAAATCGCCGGTCAGCGTGGTGCCTACCACATAGATATTGCCGGCCTGATCCAGATCGATGGCATTGCCATAAGTGTTGCCCAACGTGCCCCCGAGAAACGTGGAATACAGCAGCGAAACTTCGCCGTACAACGCGGGGTTCAATTCCATAACGAACGTCTGCGTCAAATTCGTTGTGTTGACTCCCGGCGTGGCACTGACAGCGACGGGAAAGGTGGACAGAATCGAGTTACCGATCATCGGGAAGTTGGTCGAAGTGGTGGTCCCAGTGATGTACACGTCGCCCTGCGCATCGACCACCATCGCCAGCGGCGTGTCGATATAGAATCCGCCGATATAACCGAAATAAGTCGGCTGATATCCGCCCGCCGCAGTGGTGTCGAGAATAGCCAGGAAAACATTAGTCGCCGTCGGGATGAGAAGGCCATTCGCGTAGGCGCCGTTGATAAAAGGCATGTTGCTGCTGTTGGTGGACCCGGTGATATATAACAAGCCGTTCGACGTCAGCCGTACGGCGGTCACTTTGTCATTGCCGGTCCCGCCGATGTAAGTCGAGTAAACGAGCAGCGGATCGATCACCAGCGCTCGGCTGCGATCGTAGCGGCCCACGCGGAACGCGGCCACATCGCGCGCCACCAGGACGTATCGGCCCGCAATCGCGACGTCGCCCTGCCGCACGGCGGGGCGCTTCTCGATGATGGTGGCGCCGCCCGCCTCGACTTCCAGATCGCCATCCGGCGTAATCCGCAGCCGGTCCGCACCGCGGAACCGCATGCGAATGGCTCCCGCGTCGGCCCCCGGCGCCAGCAGAAAGTCATATTCCAACCGGCCATCGTTTCCGTAATAAACCGCGTCGATGCCCCGGTACACCTGCGCATAACGCACGCGCCCAAAGCTGGCAACGCCGGTGTGCCAGTTGGAGCGATTGCCAATGAAGTAATCGGTGCGGGCCGCGAGCGGTTCCAAAGGTTCGATGCGCGGATGGCCCGCGCCTTCCAGCACCACGTCCACGCGTCCGGTTCCGGGCAGGCGGAGCGAGGGTCCGCGGTCGGTAAGCGCAACCTTCACGCTGCCGCCGCGCGCCAGGTAGCGAACGTCGGGACTCCACTGCCCCTGGTTAGCCTCGAACCGCAGCGGAAGCCCTTCCAGCGCGGCGCGGCCCATCGCCAGCGAGGGTGCGGGCGGCGCGGCATGCAGGCAAGCGGCTAGCAAAGCCAGGAGCGACGGCAGACCTAGGGATCGATGCATGAAACCTCTATTAGACCATGCGCAGCGCCCCCCGAAAGTGGGCTGGCGTTTCACAGGCGGCGCTCCGGCGCTACAGTGAAAGAATGCGACGTTCCCTGTGCATAGCGTTGATGGTGATGGCCGGAACATGTGCGGCGGATTCGTTCGTGGTTCAGCCTAAGGAATTGGCAGCCGAAATGGCGGCCCATCGGGACGCGGTCGTGGTTCTGCAGGTCGGCCCAAACGTGTTGTATCGCAGCAAGCACATTTCCGGCGCGATCTACGCCGGTCCGGCCAACCGGCCCGGGGGACTGGAACTGTTGCGGGCCGTAGCGGCCAAACTGCCGCGTGACGGCCAAATCGTTCTCTATTGCGGATGCTGCCCGTGGGACCACTGCCCGAACATTCGCCCCGCCCTCGAATCGATGCGGCAGATGGGCTTTGCGCACGTGCGTATGCTGTACGTGCCGGACAACTTCAAGGCGGATTGGATCGACCAGGGGTATCCGGTCGAAGAAGGCGCCGCCAGATAGGTCTTCGCGGTGCACCCCGCCCATTCTGCAGCGCAGGTTGCCCGCCTTGCGCGGCACAGCGTCTGTCAATAACATGGTGTTGTACCATTAGGGTTTCGCATGAAGGCACTTCTCGACACGTTGCGGCCGGAAGATCGCGATTGGGATCTGGCGCAGGCCATCGACCCGGCGCGGCTGCC
>CAZFOP010000458.1:0-3149 GCA_964520085.1 uncultured Solibacteraceae bacterium
TGGCGTTTGAGGGAAAAGACGCTGGCCGAATCGTTTCAATTCAAGCGGTTTGGAAAAAGGGAGATCATTCGGGCGCGATCATGGTATGGCAGAACTTTTGCCTCGTACGATCGCCAGCGGTCACGTACCGAAGGATTTGTCACCACCAGGGGACACCGAGCGACCGAAGTTTGGGCAGGCGCCATCAAGTTGACGGGAAACGCCCATTTCGGAGACTTGCCGCCGCGGGCCCTCCATCGATCAGTCCGCTCACCGCCGGGACCAGCCCGCTCGCCGCTCTCGGCCGCCCGCCGGTCGAATTGTGCTCGGGCTCCTGCGATTCGCCCACGACAATAGATATAGATGATGCGATACACGAGGGTTGTTGCCACTTTGCTGGCACTGGGGTTGGGCTGCTGCGTACTGAGTTATGCGCAGTCGAGCGGTGGCAGTTCGGGGACGGTTCGCGGTTCGGTTCTCGATCCTTCCGGCGCGGCGGTCAACGGCGCCGTGGTGGAGATTCAGAACCCGGTTTCGCATCTCAGCCGCAGCACGGCGACCGACTCTGCGGGGAGCTTTGCATTCACCAACGTTCCATTCAACAACTATCATCTGACGGCCAGCGCATCCGGCTTCCAGGTCGGCGCGCAGGACGTAAACGTGCGGACGGCGGTTCCGCTGGAGCTGAAGATCAACCTGCAGCTCGGCGAATCGAAGGTCACGGTGAATGTGGAAGGTTCGGAGGATCTGCTGGAAACCGTGCCGACCACGCATACCGATGTCGATCGCGCGCTGTTCGACAGACTGCCGCTCGAAAGTCAATCCTCGTCGCTCAGTTCGCTGGTGACGGCGAGCGTCCCCGGCATCGCCGCCGATTCGAACGGTCTGTTTCATGGACTCGGCGATCACGCCTCCAACTCATTTTCGGTGGACGATCAGCCAATCACAGATCAGCAGAGCAAGGTTTTCTCGAATCAGATTCCGCTCGATTCGGTGGCCTCGATGGAAGTGATCGAAGGCGCACCGCCAGCCGAGTATGGAGACAAGACCAGCGTGGTGATCGTGGTGACAACTCGCTCCGGGCTGGGCGTCACGCAGCCGCACGGCGAAATCGATGCCTCCTACGGCAGCTTCGGCACCGGCGGCGGAAGCTTCAACCTCGCCTACGGCGGAAACGCGTGGGGCAACTTCATCGCCGCCAGCGGTCTCGATAGCGGCCGGTTTTTGGATGGGCCGGAACTCGCCGCGATGCACGATCGCGGCAATGAGGAGAATTTTTTCGACCGGCTCGATTTGAAGCCGTCTCAGGCGGACAGCATTAATGTGAATTTCGGCTTCACCCGCTCGTGGTTCCAGACGCCGAATTCGTTCGACGCCCAAAACGCAACCGCGTGGTCCGGGTTGGTGGCCGATAACGGAGGGTTGGGACCGAACGGCGTGCCAGTGGGATCGAGCGACCAGCGTTCGCAGATCCGCACATTCAACGTCGCGCCGGCCTGGACGCGCCTGCTGAATGCGCACACTGTGCTCACATTCGGCGGCTTCGTGCGGCAGGATCAATACAACTATTACCCGAGCGGAAATCCTTTTGCGGATTTGATTCCCGATTTACAGACCGAGACCATCGGGCAGAATCGCCGGCTGACCGACCTCGGCGCACGCACCAGCGTGTCGTACGTCCGGGGCATCCACAACATCAAGGCGGGCGTCACGTATCACGACACCATCATCACCGAGAAAGACGCACTGGGGATTGTCGATCCCGCCACCAACGCGGTTTGCCTGAATGCGGACGGCAGTCCGGACACTTCGGCGTCGATCACCGATCCATCGCAGTGCACCGGCGCGTTGCAGCCGAATCCCGCATTCAACCCTCTGCTTGGTTGCTACGACCTCACGCGGACAGGGCCGTTGCCCGCCTCCGCGGGCTGCCCGAATTCCACCAGCGGCCTGTATCACTATTACGGCCATGCCGACATTCGCGAGGTAGGCATGTTCGTGGAAGACAGCATCACCATCAAGAACTGGTCGTTTAACATAGGGTTCCGCGAGGATGTTTACCACGGCATCACCAGCGCCAGCCAGCCGGAGCCGCGGCTGGGGATTGCCTACAACATCAAGCCAACCGGCACGGTGTTGCGGATTTCCTATGCCCGCTCGCTCGAAACGCCTTTCAACGAGAACCTGGTTCTTTCCAGTCTGGGATGCAACGATCCGGTGATCAACGCCATTATGTCGCAGTTGGGACCTTGCGATACCGCCCCGCTGGGTCCCGGATGGCGCAACGAGTTCCACGCCGGTTTGCAGCAAGCTTTCGGGAAATATCTAGTGGTGGATGGCGAATACATCTGGAAGTACACGCACAAAGCTTATGACTTCAGCGTGCTGGGCGCTTCACCAATCACGTTTCCCATCGAATGGAATCGCTCCAAGATCCCCGGCTATGCGGTTCGCGCCAGCATGCCCAACTACCACGGGCTGACCGCGTACGTGGTTTTCTCGCACGTAGCGGCGCGGTTCTTTACGCCGCAGATCAGCGGCATCGGCGCCACGCCGGGCGGCGCCACGGTATTCCGCATCGATCACGACGAGAATTTCAACCAGACTACGCACATGCAGTATCAGCCGTGGAAAAAGGGCCCGTGGTACAGCTTCAACTGGCGGTACGATAGCGGCCTGGTGGCCGGCCCGGTGCCGTGCGCGGGCGGCGAATGCGCGAACGGGCCGGACGGGACCGGCTCGGTGGTGGATGTTTCCAACTTGACGCCGGACCAGCAATTCCAGGCGGGGCTCTATTGCGGCAGCGTACACGCCACGGCGACCTCACCGATCAGCGCGAGCGGCCTCTGCCCTGCGTCGGAGTACGGGTCGACGCTGCTCAAGATACCGGCAGCCGGCACGGAGAACGCCGACCTGAACCCGCCGCGCATCGCGCCGCGCAACCTGTTCGACATGGCCGTGGGTCACGACAACATCTTCGGCGGCGACAAATACAAGTGGAGCGCCCGCTTGACGGTGGTCAATGTCACTAACAAGGAAGCGCTATATAACTTCCTCTCCACCTTCAGCGGCACTCACTACGTCAGCCCTCGCGCCATCACCGCGACACTGGCCTTCCACTTTTAGACTTGGACGACTTAGCTCGGAGGACGCATGGCTCGACGGGCCGG
>CAZFOP010000459.1:0-3148 GCA_964520085.1 uncultured Solibacteraceae bacterium
GGGGCAGTCTCAATAAGAAGACTTCGTTCTTCGTGGATTTCAACCGGCGCGACATTACGGACAATTCGATCACGCATGCCACATTCGTGGACCCGGCAACCCTCGCACCGGTAGTAGTAGGAACCGCGGTGGTGGTGCCGGCGGCTTACACCACGCTGTCGCCGCGCATCGACTATCAGTTGAACAAGAGCAACACACTGACGGTGCGATTCGAAGAAAGGTTCAATTCCAGGGACAACGCCGGCCTGGGCGGCACGAACTTGCCGCCACCCTACACAAACGACCTGGCGTACAATTCCAGCGGCAATGGGCAGAACCTGATGATCACGGAGGATTGGGTTTTGAGCCCGCACGCGGTCAACGAAACGCGGTTTCAATTCTATCGCAACTACGGCGCGTCGGCCGGCAACGAAATTCCGTCGATTAACGTGGCGGGTGCGTTCGTCACGGGTGGCAACGGGATGGGGGACTCGCGCGACACCGGTCATCACTTCGAGTTGACGAACTTCACGCTGATCTCGCACGGCACGCACACCATCAAAGTCGGCGGGCGGGTGCGGCGCGACAGCGACCAGGACAATTCCCCCACTGGGTTCAACGGATCGTTCAGTTTCCTGGGCGGCCTGGCGCCAGTGCTGACGTCCGGCAACGCGGTGGAGACGGATGCGAATGGCAACCCGGTCACCGAGAACCTGACGTCGATTGAACAATACACCCGCTTCCTCGCGCTCCAGCAGGACGGACTGACGGCGGCGGAGATACAGGCGCTGGGCGGCGGCCCATCGCGATATTCGATCAAGACCGGCCTGGCCTACGTGAGCGAGCGCCGCTACGATGGCGCGCCATTCATCCAGGACGATTGGAAGGTGAAACCCAACCTCACGCTGAGCCTGGGAATGCGTTACGAACTGCAGACGCTCGAGAGCGATCATTCCGACGTGGCGCCGCGGCTGGGCATCGCGTGGGCACCCGGCTCGACCAAGAAGGGGACGCCGAAGACGGTCATTCGCGGCGGGGCGGGGATGTTTTACGACCGCGTCGGGTTGGGCGATTTCGAGAACGCATACCTCTACAACGGCGTGAACCAGCTTCAATACACGGTGTACAACCCGGCGTTTGACACGAGCAACGTTCCGTCGATTTCCAGCGTGCGCGCGGGAGAGAATGCGAAGTACGTGGTGGACCCGAAGCTGCGCGCCGATTACAGCATGCAGATAGCGATCGGCGTGGAGCGGCAATTGCCGCGCAACACTACGGCGTCGATGTTCTACACGTACAACCGCTCCGAGCACCTGGCGCAAACCGTGCCGATCAACTCGCCGGAGCCTGGCACCTACAGCCCTCTGGCGCCGCTCAGCGCGTCCAACGGCGTATTCCCATACGGCTACAACGCGGGCAACATCTTCGAGTACGAGTCGGGCGGGTATCTGCGGCAGAAGATGCTGATGTTCAACTTCAACACGCGCTTCAGCCGGCGGGTTTCGCTGTTCGGGAATTATTCGCGGACCTATGCCAACGATCTACCCGGGACGCCGACCGACCCCTACGACTTCGCGCAGGATTACGGCCGCTCCAATCTCGACCGGCGGAACAATTTCATGCTGGTGGGGTCGGTGGCGGGGCCGAAGAACATCCGTGTAGCGCCGTTTGTCGCCGTGCGGTCGGGTCAGCCATACGATGTGCTGGCGGGGACGGACCTATATGGCACCACGTTCACCAACGCCCGCGCGGCTTTTGCTCCCAACGCCTCGTGCGCCGGTGCCACCGGCGTGGTTCTCTCCGGCGATGTGGTCTGCTCACCGGCCGGAGATTTCACCACTTCCTACAACGTGGCGAACCCGGCCAACCTGGTGCCGCGAAACTACTTGACGATGCCGGGCCTGATCTCGATCAATATGCGGATCTACCGCGTGTTCGGTTTCGGACCGGAGAGTGCCAACCAGACGCAGGGCAATGGAGGCAACCGCGGCGGCTACGGCGGTCCCGGTGGGCCTCCCGGAGGCGGGGGACCGGGTGGAATGCGGGGCGGTGGTGGTGTTGGCCGCGGCGGAATGTTCGGCGACACGACCACGCACCGCTTCAACCTTACGCTGGGCGTGAACTTCACCAACATCCTGAACCACTTCAATCCCGGTGGATACCAGGGCGTCATCACATCGCCCTACTTTCTGGAGGCTACCAGCGTGAATACCGGATTCGGCGGTGGTTTCCCCGGTGGTGGCGGCATGGCCGGATCGACGGCCAATAACCGCCGCATCGATTTCCAGACGCGCCTGACGTTTTAGAGTGAGGCAGGCGCTCTCGCTCTTCTACCGTTTGTAGCCGATCATGCGCAGGAAAGCGCGCCGGCGTTCGGCATCCTCGGCGGTTTCGACGCCCTTGGGGCTGGAGCCGTCGATGACGCCCATCACACCGCGGCCCAGTTCGCTCTCCGCCACAATCACTTCCACCGGATTGGCGGTGGCGCAGTAGATGTTGCAGACTTCCGGCACGTCCTTGATGCGCCCCAGCACGTTGATGGGGTAGCCTTCGCGCATCACGGCCACGAAGATGTGGCCCGCCGCGACTGCGGAAGCGTTACGGATGGCGAGCTGCTTGAGATCTTCGTCGTTGCCGTCGGCGCGCGTCAGGCAGGGGCCGGACGCCTCATTGAAGGCGATCCCGAATTTCATCTGCGGCACGCTGGTGACGATGGCCTCGTATACGTCCTCGACCGTCTTGATGAAATGGGTTTGCCCGAGGATCAAATTCACGCCGTCGGGTATTTCGAGCGGCACGGTTTTCAGTTCCATAAGCAACCATCAGCATAGCAGCCGCCGCGCTGGTGAGGCATGCTTTGGCTTGCCATTTTCCTTTTGTCTTAGCGCCACTGGCGGCGCCGGAAGAGCCTCAGGAAAAAAGATTGATCCCGCACATAGAAAATTCCGATTGCACTGTGCTTTCCATCACCGATAGCTTAAAAGTATGGCCACGAAGAAGCCCGCCAAGACGCCGTCCTCCCTGGTTCCCGTATTGCACCAGGTGAGCAAGATCGTCAGCTCGAAGCTGACGCTGGACGAGATGCTGGGCGAAGTAGTCGGGCTCGCCGTGCAGGCCACCGCCTGCGACGCCTGCCTGGTGTACCTGATCGATCCCGCGACCAACGAAG
>CAZFOP010000460.1:0-3137 GCA_964520085.1 uncultured Solibacteraceae bacterium
GCGAACGGCGATAACCCCCTTAACTTCGTGTCTCAGCCCAGGGGTTCACTTCAGTTGCGATGAGGAAAGGGGAGAATCTCTGGGGCTACATCGACAGCTCGGGAGAGTTTGCAATCAGCCCGCGTTTCGCTTGGGGAGTTGACAATTACGTGTGGCCTTTCGAAGATGGCTTGGCCAAGATCAAAGTGAAGGGCAAAGTCGGCTACATCGATCATTCGGGTGAGTTCGTCATCAAACCCCAGTTCCTCGATGGCATCGAGTTCAGCGACAGGTTGGCGAGGGTTGTCACCGAGGGCCCGTGTGTCTATTTCCCAGACAAAGGGTGCGGATTCGCCAATCCTGAATACGTGGGAGGGCGTGAGGAAGGCAAGCAAACACCGTGCAAGTTTACTTTCATCGACAAGACCGGTAGGATCATCACGCAGGAGCGCTTTGATTACGCGCACGATTTCTCGGAGGGCCTCGCCCCCGTTCGAATCGGCAGCCTCTGGGGTTTCATCGACAAGACCGGTGCCCTGGTAGTGAGTCCCCGATTTGATGGTGCCGAGCCATTCTCGTCCAGTCTATCGAGGATTCAGCAGCACGTGTCATACGGCTATGCGGACAGGTCTGGAGCAATCAGGATCGCTCCCCAATACAAGTACGCCGACGACTTCAGCGAGGGCTTCGCCGTTGTCGGTGATCGACCTGACCACTACTGGTACATCAATCAACAAGGCAAGCGGACGATTCCTGGTGAATTCGCAGCAGCGAGCCCATTCTTTAAGGGGCTGGCGCACGTTAGGCTACCCCAGACGGACGACCCCAAGTCCCCCGAAGGGTTTGCCTATATCGACACGAGCGGCCATCGCGTTTTCACATACTGAAGTGTTGTCGGACTGGGTAAGGCCGATAGGAGACTGAACGTAAGACGGCTAGACCGGACTGAACTGGTCCCAGATGCCGCTCGATCAAGTTGTCGGTGGTAACGCCACATATCGTTCCCGTCGTTGTATGATCGAGACGAATGGGCCAGTTCCATTGGTGTAAGGCTGCAGCCCTGGTGCTATTCGGTGCCACGGTGGTTGGCGCGAATCACCAGGAAGGAATAGCTGCGAACGCTAGTCCGATCCTCACGGTCTGTGATGCCCTGCGGGATCCTATCCGGTATGGAGGGCAGGTGGTGATTATCGTTGGGCGTTCAGTCGGAACGAGCGAGGGCAGTTGGCTTGATGAGGGCTGCGGTTTGAAGGTTGTCATCGAGGGCCGAGCGTATCCGACCACGATATCCACTGCATACGTTGCCTCGCGGTTCGCGCCGCCGCCCCAATTGCCCAAGGCGTTCACGTGGGACAAACCCGCGTTACAGCACGCACTTGATCGCGTAAAGACCACGACGCGTTTGGGGGCCAAGCAGTTTTGGGCCGCGGTTTACGGGCGCTTGGAGACGGCACCCATTCGTGAGATCAAGCTTGGGGACGGACGGGTTGCCACGACAGTTGGATACGGGCACTTGGGTGCCGCCCCAGCTCAATTGATCTCTCCAGCGGATGGTTTCCTTCGTCTGAAGGGCAAGTGATGCTGCGGCCGAAAAACGGGGTTGTCGGAGACTGACCCGCTCTGCACTGAGCCTCCGTGTCGCCCTGCAGCCCTGGACCTCGCAACCACGCTCTCATGTTTCGTGCCTGGGAACTATCGCCGGGCCAGGGCCAAGGCCATCTCTCGGCGTGAATCTTCTTTACAATAGGAACTCGCCGGCAATGGACAATCTCACTCACACCGCCATCGGCATTTTCCTGGCGCGGGCCGGCGCGGGAAAGTGGTCGCCGCGCGCAACGGCGATTCTGCTCGTCGCATCCAACGCACCGGACATCGACGTGGTCGCCCTCCTCGCCGGACCCCTCGCGTACCTGCATTATCACCGGGGCATCTCGCACGCGCTGGTCGCCATGCCGGTGCTGGCATTGCTGTCCGTGGCCGTGGTGCGCGTGGCGGGACGGAAGCCGCTCTATTGGCCCGGGGCATTGGCGGCGGGGATGCTCGGTGTCGCCTGCCATCTGCTGCTCGATTGGACCAATGTGTACGGCGTGCGGTTGCTGCTGCCTTTTTCCGGCCGCTGGCTGCGTCTGGATTCCACCGCCGTGGTGGACCCGTTGATCTGGGCCATCGCGGCGGTTGCCCTGGCGGGGCCGTTTCTGGCGCGCATGGTGGCCTCCGAAATCGCCTCCGGTGGCGCCCCGCCGCGCCACCATGGCCGCGCGGCCGCCGTATTCGCTCTCGCCGCCGTGATGGCGCTGGAATGTGGCCGGCTGGTGCTGCACGCCCGCGCCGTAGCCATGCTCGAAGCGCGGACTTACCAGGGAGATTCGCCCACTCAGGTGGCCGCCTTGCCCGATCCGTTCAACCCGTTGCGCTGGCGCGGCCTGATCGAAACCCCGGCCTTCTACGCCATAGCCGATCTCGATGTGGCCGGCGATTTTGACCCCACACGCGCCCTGATCCTCTATAAGCCGGATGCCGACCCCGCGCTCGACGCCGCCGCGCGCACGCCCGTCTTCCGCGAGTTCCTGCGCTTCAATCAATGCCCGCTGTGGCGCGTCACGCCGGCGCCCAGGCTGGATGGCGGCAAGCTGGTGGAGTTATTCGACCTCCGCTTTGGCACCCCCTCCACCCCCGGCTTCCAGGCCACCGCGTTGGTGGACGCGCAGCTCCGCGTCGTCGATGCCAGCTTCCGTTTCGGCGCGTTGCGCTCCCGCTAGTGCCTGCTCAGTGGGGCCGGTCCCCGACCGGCCAACCGGGCGAAGCCTGGAATGTTCTCCCGTCGCCCTTCGTAGGCGCCGTGTCATCCCCAGCCCGCGCCCACTAGGTAGGACAGGCCATCGTCTTTCGTGGCCTGTCACCCCCTCGCCGCAGCTCAACGCCTCGACAGACGACGAAAACCGATCGTCTGTCATACCTCCGCCACCCGTCAGTCACCGCCTTTCCACCCCACTAACTCCACCACTTAGCCCCAAAGCCCCTTGACACAGCCGTCATACTGGAATTGGGACTGTGGCGCCAGGCTCCGCTGCTAGTTCTTATCCCTGGCCAGGGAACGTTGCACTCAGTTGGTACTGAACTTCCGGCGCCCGTCAACGGCATGCGGGGTCCCCTTCGGG
>CAZFOP010000461.1:0-3131 GCA_964520085.1 uncultured Solibacteraceae bacterium
AAAAGAAGAAGCTGATGGGCCACGAGCTGCGCGGCAAGACGCTCGGCATCGTGGGGCTGGGCAGTATCGGCCGCGAAGTGGTGAAGCGGGCGCGCGCCTTCGAGATGCGGGTGGTGGCGAACGACCCGTACGTAACTTCGAAACTCGCCGAAGATATCGGCGCGGAGCTGCTGGATCTTGCCGCGCTCTACGCCCAGAGCGACTACATCACGCTGCACGTGGCCGCCACGCCGGAAACCACGGGGATGCTATCGCGCGAGGCGTTCGCGGCGATGAAGCAGGGCGTGCGCATCGTGAATTGCGCCCGCGGCGAGCTGGTGGATGAGGTTGCGCTGGCCGAAGCGGTGGCTTCGGGCAAAGTTACCGGCGCCGCGTTGGACGTATTCGCGCACGAGCCGGTGCCGGCCGGTTATCCGCTGTTCGCTTCCGAAGCCGTGCTGGCGACGCCGCACATCGGCGGCTCGACGGAAGAGGCGCAGGAGATTGTGGGCATACGCATCGCGCAGCAGGTGGTCGAATACCTGAAGAGCGGCGTGGCTATCAACGCCGTCAACATGCCGTCGCTTGCGCCGGATCAATACCGCGCGCTGAGCCCGTATATGGCGCTGGCGGAGCGGCTGGGCAATTTTGCGGCCTACATCGCCAGCGGCAATCCGCGCATCGTGCGGTTGACTTACTTCGGCCGCATCGCGGACGGTAATACCAACTTACTGCGCAATGCCGGCGTGGCGGGCGCGCTGTCGCGCTCGACATCGAAAAAGGCGAACATGGTAAACGCCATGACCATCGCCGAGCATCGCGGCTGGACGGTGCAGGAAGGCCGCGAGCCGCGTTCCGGGCACACCGATTCGATCCGTCTGGACCTGATCACCGATAGCGGCGTCACCACGGTCGAAGGCGCCGTGCTGCTGGACAAACCGCGCTTGCTGCAGGTGGATGGCATTCAGTGCGAAATGGCGCTGGCCGGTACGCTCATTTTCATGAAGAACATCGATGTGCCGGGCGTAATCGGGCATGTGGGCACGGTGCTCGGCAGAAACAAGATCAATATCGCGAATTTCTCGCTCGGGCGGCGCGATGCGCCTACAGAGCCCGGCCAGCCGCTGGATGCCGTCGCGCTGGTATGCACGGACGGGTTGGTGCCGGAGCCGGTGCTGGCGCAGTTGCGCGACCACAGCGGGGTCAGATTCGCGCGGGCAGTTGAGTTCGAGTAACTACTATGAAGCCATCGCTAACTCCCAAGAATCCGTGTTTCTCCTCCGGGCCGTGCGCCAAGCGGCCGGGCTGGTCTCTCGACGCCCTAAAGGACGCCACGGTCGGTCGGTCGCACCGGGCTAAGATTGGTAAGAGCAAGCTGGCGGAAGTTATCGAACGGAGTAAGAAGCTGCTGGGAATCCCGGCGGGCTACTTACTCGGGATCGTTCCCGCTTCCGATACCGGAGCCGTCGAGACGGCCATGTGGTCGCTACTGGGCGAGCGCGGCGTCGATGTTTTTTCGTGGGAAAGCTTCGGCGCGGGCTGGGCGACGGACTGCAAGAAGCAGCTCAAGCTGAACGACCTGTGCGTCTTCCCGGCCGAGTATGGCAAACTGCCGGACCTCAGCTTGGCGGATTGGGCTCACGACGTGGTGTTCCCGTGGAACGGGACCACTTCGGGCGTGCGCGTTCCGAACGGGGATTGGATCGCGGCCGACCGCGAGGGGCTGACGATTTGCGACGCCACGTCGGCGGTTTACGCGATGGAAATCCCGTGGGACAAGCTGGACGTAGTGACCTGGAGCTGGCAGAAGGTGCTGGGCGGCGAGGCCGCGCACGGAATGATCGCGATCGGTCCTCGGGCGGTGAAGCGCCTGGAAGGATTCACGCCGGATCGCCCGCTGCCGAAGATTTTTCAACTGGCGAAGGGCGGCAAGCTGATTGCCGGCATTTTCGAGGGCGAGACGATTAACACTCCCTCGATGCTGTGTGTGGAAGACGCGCTGGACGGCCTGAAATGGGCCGAGTCGATTGGCGGATTGCCGGCTCTGCTGGCGCGGTCGAGCGCGAATCTCGAAGCGATTGAGGCTTGGGTCGCGAAGTCCAAGTGGGCCGGATTCCTGGCCGAGGATAAAGTGATTCGCTCTAACACGTCGATCTGTTTGAAGATCGTCGATCCTGCTTATCTGGCGCTGCCCGCCGAGGAGCAGGCCAAGAGCGCCAAGGCGATTGTGTCTCTGCTCGATAAAGAGAAAGCGGCGTATGACATTGGCGCGTACCGCGACGCGCCTCCCGGACTGAGAGTGTGGGGCGGGGCAACCGTGGAGACCGCCGACATTGAAGCGCTGCTGCCGTGGCTCGATTGGGCGTACGCGGAAATCAAGGCGAAGTTCTAACAGGCCGCGACCGGCGCCGCTTGGGCCGCGGAGTTCGATACTGGATCTTCGACCATGTGATACGGTTCATGCGGTCTCTCAATAGAACCAGATATCGTAGTCTAAGACCTGGGCTATTGCCCGATGAGCCGCGTGTATGCGCGCTCGGCTTCCGGGTCGTCGCCGTACGGATGGTCCAGGTAATACCGCAGCCAGACACGTGCCCGCTCGCGGTTGCCCACACGCATATACAGATCCGCCAGTTTGCGCGCGCATAAGGAAAACTCCGGATCGCGATCCACATGCAACTGGCACTCGTTTTCCATATGAAGACCCACACGCGCCGCCGGCAGTTCCGTCACTCCGGCCGGCAGGTCGCGCACGAAAACCAACGCCTGCGCGTCTTCGTAAACCAAATGCCAGCCTTTTCCCGCGGACGAGACCATCGCGGGCACCAGCGGGTACAGCGTGCCTGAATTGTATTCGAAGCCATTGGCCAGAATGGCCGTCACTCCGTAGTGGGCGAGCGTCCGCGCGCGCACGGGGTCGTTCGCGGGCGAACCTAGTATCCGCCGGTAGTCCTGAAACACCTGTTCGCTGAGCGCGCGGCCATCGATGAACACCCGCTCGCCGCGCCAGATCAGGTAGCCGCCATATTCATACGTGTTGAACAGATTCCCGGGAATGTTGTGCTCTTGCAGAAAGCGGACGGCTTCCACCGGAAACCTCCACTCGGCTGCCCGCAACTGGAAGAACCGCCCGGTGGCCGCGCCCCAAACCA
>CAZFOP010000462.1:0-3100 GCA_964520085.1 uncultured Solibacteraceae bacterium
GCATGCAGCCGTGTATCGCGGCCAGAGCCTGGTGGAGATTGAGGAAGTTCCCACACCCGAAATCGGGCCTGGCGAAATCCTCATCCGGGTCGAAGCGTGCGGCATCTGCCATACCGACCTGAAGAAGATCGAACACAACCTGCTGCTGCCGCCACGCATTTTTGGTCATGAAACGGCTGGCGTCGTGGCCGGCGTCGGGTCCGCAGTCAAACAGTTTCGCCCGGGAGACCGCGTGGTGGCCTTCCATCACATTCCGTGCAAGAATTGTTTCTATTGCAACCATAAGCTGTACGCGCAATGCCCCGTTTATAAGAAAGTGGGCATCACAGCCGGTTTCGAGCCCGCTGGTGGCGGCTTTGCGCAATACGTCCGCGTGATGGATTGGATCGTGGAACGAGGCGTGGAAAAGATTCCCGACGGCATATCGTTCGAGCGCGCCACGCTGGTCGAGCCGCTGAACACCTGCCTCAAAGCGGTCGTGCAGGCCGATCCGCAGCCGGATGAGTTCGTGGTGGTGCTGGGGCAGGGCCCCATCGGCCTCATGTTCACCATGCTGGTGCGGCGCACCGGCGCGCGCGTGGCAGCTACCGATACCATCGCCGAGCGGCTCGCCCTGTCCGCACGCTGCGGCGCGGAGTTGACCTGGAATCCTCGTAACGTGGACGTGGCCTCCGAAGTCAAACAACTTACAGGAGGGCGCGGTGCGGATTTCGTGGTGGTCGCCGTTTCCACGCCGGGAATTGTCGAGCAGGCGATGGCCTGTTCCCGCCCGGGCGCCCGAATCCTCCTTTTCGCGCAAACTTCTTCAGCCGAGCGCATCGAAGCCTGCGGCGCGGACATCTGTGTAGGAGAGAGAACCATTTTCGGTTGCTATAGTGCTTCGGTGGATCTCCAAAAAGAATCCGCCCGGCTCGTATTTGGCGGCGAATTGCCGGTAGAGGAATTGATTTCCCACCGCTTGCCGTTGGTTAAAATTCGTTCAGGAATCGATTTGGCATTGCATCCAGGACCTAATTCGTTGAAAATAATCGTTCAGCCACAGAGGTGGTCATAGTGAATAACCACATGATGGCGGCTGTGCTTTACGGCAAGGAACACTTGCAAGTGGAGCCGGTGGCCATTCCCAGCATTCAAAGCAGAGACATCCTTGTTCGAGTAAGAGCAGCCCTGACTTGCGGAACCGACGTGAAGGTATTCAGCCGGGGCTATCACGCTCGAATGATCGTTCCCCCTGCGGTGTTTGGGCATGAACTGGCCGGCGACGTGGTCGCGACTGGCGAGGATGTGACTAAATTCAAGATCGGGCAGCGTGTCGTAGCCGCCAATTCGGCGCCGTGCACAAAGTGCTTTTATTGTCAGCGGGGCCTCGAAAACCTATGCGAGGATTTGCTGTTCAATAACGGAGCGTACGCCGAATACATCCGCATTCCGGCGCGCATCGTGGAGGGTAATACTTATCTGGTCCCGGAACACGTCGGGTACCAGGACGCGGCCCTGATCGAGCCGCTGGCCTGCGTCGTTCGCGGTTGGGAAGAAACCGCCCCGCGTCCGGGAGACGCGGTGGCCGTGATCGGCCTCGGGCCGATCGGGTTGATGTTCGTCAAACTGGCGAAGCTGCACGGCTGCCGCGTGATTGCGGTCGGCCGGCGCAAGACACAACTGGACCGCGCAACTGCTTTGGGAGCCGACGATCTGATCGTGGGCGAGGATGGCGCCGATCCAGTGAAGACCATCCGCGGCATGACCGGCGGACGCGGCGTGGATATCGCCATCGAAGCCGTAGGCAAGCCGCAGACTTGGCAGTGGGCGGTGAGCATGGTGCGCCGCGGCGGGGTGGTGAATTTCTTCGGCGGCTGCCCGAACGACACTACGGTCAATATCGATACGGCCCTGCTGCATTACTCCGAAATTACCTGTAAGGCCAGTTTCCATCACACCCCGGCCCACATCCGCAAGGCGTTGGACCTGGTTTCGGCGGGCCACATCCGGGCTTCGTTCTTCGTCAATCGCGAGGAGCCGCTCTCCAACCTGCTGGAAGTGATGCGCCATTTGATGAGCCACAACGGCCACTTGAAGACTGCGATTCTGCCCTAAAATGCCGCGAGCGGGGACTTCCGCGTTTCTGCCGCCGGCCCAGTTCGTACACGCTCCCGAAGCGCTCAACCGGGTTTGGTCCGCCGTGGATGCACGCGCTTACACGCGCTGGCTGGCGACACGCCATTACGAGAACTTCCACGTGGTGAGTTTTCTGTTGCCCAAGCGTCTCCACCAGGATTTCTACAACGTCTATGCCTATTGCCGTTGGGCCGACGATCTGGGCGACGAAATTGGCGACCGCGCGGAAAGTTTGCGGCTGCTCGAATGGTGGCGCGGCGAACTGGATGAGATGTACCAGGGCCGTGCCACGCACCCGGTCTTCGTGGCGCTCGAGGAGACGGCGCGCCACCATCGGATTCCCCGGCAGCCGTTCGCCGATCTGATCCAGGCCTTTGTGCAGGATCAGACGGTGACGCGCTATGCGGGCTGGGACGAACTGTTCGAGTACTGCCGGTGCTCGGCGAATCCGGTTGGCAGGCTGGTGCTGTACCTGTGCGGCTACTCCGACGCGGAGCGGCAGCGCCTGGCCGATTCGACCTGCACCGCGCTGCAACTGGCCAATTTCTGGCAGGACGTTACCGTCGATTTGCTCAAGGACCGCGTCTACATACCGCTCGACGTGTTGGAGCGAAGCGGCTCGCGCGTCGAGGATCTGTTCGCGCGGCGCTTCACGCCCGCTTTTCGCGAGGCCATGCGCGAGATCGTCGGCAAGGCGCGCGAACTGTTCATCGAAGGGTTGCCGCTGATTGGCATGGTGGACCGGAGGCTGGCGCTCGATCTGGATCTGTTCAGCCGCGGCGGCCTCTGCGTGCTCGACAAGATCGAGCGGCAGGATTACGACGTGCTGCGGGCGCGGCCGGCGATCACCAAATTCGAGCGCGCGCGACTGCTACTCGCGTCGCTGGCGCGCCTGGCCATACCGCGGGCCGCATGAGAAACACGATCGAGCAGTCCTACGACTATTGCCGCCACGTGGCGCGCAGCCGTGCCAAGAACTTCTACT
>CAZFOP010000463.1:0-3095 GCA_964520085.1 uncultured Solibacteraceae bacterium
CTGCTCAAGGACAAGAAGATCACCGAGGACGACGAGAAGCGCACCCTCGACGAGATTCAGAAGCTCACCGACGGCTACATGTTGAAAGTCGACCAGGCCGCCAAGATCAAGGAGAAGGAAGTCCTGGAGATCCGGTAAGTCGCACCTAAGCGCGTGGCGCGGACCGTCCAGTCTGCCGGGCCGCGCCGCCACGGCATGCTGTGGTCACCAGCAGAGCGCTACACGCGGCGGAAATGTCGAGATTGGTTGCGGCCCGGCAACCACGACTCTTCGCGCGACGGTGGCATTCGAAAGCATGTCCCACCGCGGACGATCCAAAGGCAAAGTGGGGCAGGCGTTCTCGCCTGCCAACCGGCCCCCTACCATTTCACCACGGCTGCGCTCACCGGCTCCGCGCCGACGGGGATGGTGGTAAACTGCGAGGCGCTCTTGTAGCGCAACACGCGGTCGGAAGACGAGGCGCTCAGCCGGTCGAGCCGAATCACCGTCATGTCGCCGGAGATTTCATTCAGCACCAGCGCGTACTGATTGTCCGGGGTAGTGAGAATCGTCCCCGGCCCGGTCCCCACTTTCACCACCGCCGATAGGTTCTGATTCGCCAGGTCCAGCACCGTCACGCTGTTCGTCTCCGGATTGGCCACCAGCAGGAACGGTGGCGTATCGGTGGCCGCCATGGCACCCGGCGCCCGGCCAGCGAGGACAGTCTGCCAAACCTCGGTGTTGTACGGGAAGACGATCGCCACGGCGTCCATGCCGGGGCCGCTTAAGAATACCTGGCCGCCATCGGATGTAATGGCGTATCGCCGCGGCTCGAAGGGAAGTGGAAGCCGCACCATCGTCTTAGCCGTGGCAACGTCGAAAAAAGTGATACTGCGCCCTTCAGCGTCGGCCGCGAGCAGCAGCTTGCCATCGGTGCGGAAACGGACAAACTCGGGACGCGCGTCCCAGCGAATCGTGCGATCCACGCGCGCCGTCGCTAGCGCCGCCAGTTCGATCGTCTTGTCCTGCCGGCAGGCCACTGCCGCCAGGCCGTCCGCGCTCAAGTCGAAGCCAGTGGGCGGCGCGCTCAGGCGGATGTGCCGCGCGACTTTGAGTGAATCGAGCGGCACTTCCACCAACGCCGCCGGATCGCGGTAGAGAATCCACAGCGATTGGCCGTCCGGCGCCAGGCGCAACTCGAGCGCGGCCGAACCCGCGCGCACACGCCGGCTCACCGCGAGCGTGGCGGCATCGAGTTCATACACCGTGCCGTTCGAGGGCGCCAGCGCGAAGGCGATTGGCTTCCGCGGATGTGCCAGCACTACGGCCGGCGCCGCATCGAGCGCAATCTGTTTGCGCACGCCGAAGCGGCTCAGGTCCACCACCGCTACGCTACGCCCCTGGCGGTTGGCCACGAAGCAGTACCCGGGGTATGCGGTCGCTTTCCGCCTGCCGCACGCCAAAGCCCCAGCCGACGCCATCAGCAGGCCGCGGCGCGAAATCATCCCAGTCCCGCCTCGCGCAGAAATCGCGCCGCTTCTTCCGGCGGCGTCGGGTTGATGTAGAAGCCGGTGCCCCACTCGAATCCCGCCACTTTGGTCAGTTTGGGAATGATCTCGATGTGCCAGTGATAGTAGGCCAGCGGCGCTTCCTGAACCGGTGCGCTGTGCACGATGAAGTTGTAGGCCGGCCGCTCCAGCACCTTGTCGATCTTGCGCATGGTCGAACGCAGCACCCAGGCCAGGTTATCCAGCAGGGCGGGCTCGGAGTCCTCGTAGTGCGAGGAGTGCTGTTTGGGCAGAATCCACGTCTCGAAGGGAAACCGCGGCGCATAGGGCGCCAGCACCGTGAAGCGGTCCGTCTCCGATATCAGCCGCGCGCCCGCTGAGCTCTCTTCGTGGATGATGTCGCAGAAGATGCAGCGCTCCTTCGCTTCGTGGAATTCGCGCGACGCGTCCACTTCCTCCTTCACCACGCTCGGAATCACCGGCAGCGCGATCAGTTGCGAATGCGGATGCTCGAGCGATGCGCCGGCCGACTCACCGTAATTGCGGAACAGGATGATGTAGCGGAACCGCCGGTCGCGCTTAAGGTCGTTGATGCGGTCTTTAAACGCCTTCAGCACCTCTGCGATCTGCTGCTCCGGCATGTCGGATAGCGTGGCCGAGTGGTCCGGCGTTTCGATGATGACTTCGTTGGCGCCAATACCGCTCATCTTGTCGTACATGCCTTCGCCCTGCCGGTTCAGTGCGCCTTCGATGCCGAGCACCGGAAACTTGTTCGGCACCACGCGCACCCGCCAACCCGGCTGGTCGCGCCCGGTTCCATCGCGGTAGGCTAGCACCTCGGGCGGAGTCTTATTCTCATGGCCTGCGTCGAACGGGCAGACTGCCCCGGGCTGCGCCGGCGGCACCGGCTGGCGAATGAAATCGTTGGGACGCTTGGCGCGATCCGTGGCGATGATCACCCAGCGGCCGGTGATCGGGTCTTTGCGCAACTCAGGCACGCGAGGGTTTTCCTCCAGGTAGGGCCATCGACAGACACCTGATTATATGACACTGACGCGAAACGCGTCGCGCCGCCAGGCGATGCGTGGCGGCCGATCGAGAATCACGCTGATGATATCGAAGCGCGTCCGCGCCGGTTCCACCTGGGCGCGGCGCCCGTATTCGCGGGCCGCGATCGCGATCCGCCGCTGCTTTTCCCGGTCCACGGCCGTATCCGGCGCGCCGAAGTCGGCGCTCGATCGCGTCTTCACTTCGACGAATGCCAGCACGCCGCCATCCCACGCCACCAGGTCGATTTCTCCCGCGCCGGAGCGGGCCGCGTAATTGCGCGCCACCACCGTGCAGCCGCGCTCACGCAAATAGCGGTAAGCCATGTCCTCGCCCAAAACGCCATGGTCGTCCGCCAGCTCGCGTCGGCGCAGCCAGTCCGCCGCGCGGTAAACCCAGCCGATCATTTGATCGCTTCGAATTCGAACTCGATCGCCTTACCCCGCACCACGTAGCACAAATAGTATTCCCAAAATCGCCTGTACCGCGGGAAGCGATTGACCAGGAATTCGAACCCGAGCCACCTCCACAAGGCCAGTAGCTTCACGCGCACCGAAATCT
>CAZFOP010000464.1:0-3089 GCA_964520085.1 uncultured Solibacteraceae bacterium
ATTTAAATCTCGATACGCTCAAGCGCGAAATTCTGGAGTATCTCGACTCAGCCGGTTTCGCTGTCTTCCACAACCGCGCGGGCGGTCTGGAAGGGCAGGGGCTGGTCTTGTGGGATACCGACAGGCATCCCGACTACCAGGCGTTTCTGGACGTCGCGCAGAAGTGCGGCGCCCGGCTGATCCTGTTCGCTTCCGCCGAGTTTGAGGCTTCGGATATCGAAGAGGTGGAAGCCCAGCTCGAAGAGTGCGAACTCAGCCGCGAGGAGCGGCGAGACTACGAATCGCGCTTGCGCGAACTGCGCGTCTTCACCGGCTTGACCTGCTCGCTGGAGCTCGCGTTCGACCACGATTCGCGCCTCTACGTCTACGAACTCCAGCCGGACTGGTACGACGAATTCGGCGGCATCGAAGACGAAATCATGGCCCGGACTCCCGAGGACGACGAGCCCAACTCGCTGCCCGGTTACTTTTCGAAGAACTGACGGGTTGAGCTACCGATGGCAGCCCAATTCAAGCGCGGGTTGACAAGGGCGTTCATGGCGGCGAAGGGCGTGGTGTGGACGTGCAACCCGTGACGCTGACGTTGCTAGGTCCGCTCTCTTCCGCGAGCCAGAATGGAGTGCGTCCTTTCTTTTCGTGCTTCCTCGTCGCCATGGGCTGCTACGTGCTGACGAGAAGCTGGACCTATTATTTGAAGCATCGCCGGGAGAATCAGATCCCGGTATTCAACGTGGTGTTTATGAGCCTGGTGTCACTGTCGTTAACCGCCATGGGGATCTGGCAAATCATTCGCTGGCTGCGCAGGCCAACTTGAACCGCTCCGAGCGCGGGTTGACAGGAGAAAGCGCCTGTCCCACTGTGCCGTCGGGGGGATCCCAAGCAAGTGGGGCAGGCGCTTTCGCCTGCTAACCGATCTTCTCCCAACTTCTGAGTATTGCCGGTTGGACACAATGTTGACGCCTCCCCTCACCGCCGCCACCCATGCCCGCTGGCTGTTCCCGAAGGACGAACCGGGCTGCGCGGCGGGTTTGAGCGCGGCGCTGGGCGTCGGTTCGCTTGCCGTCAAGGTGCTCGCGGCGCGCGGGTTCACCGACGCGGAATCGGCTCGCCGCTTTCTTCATCCTTCACTCGGCGACCTGCACGACCCATTCGGGCTGCGCGACATGGAGCCCGCCGTCGAACGCCTGCGCGCCGCCATCGCGGCCCGCGAAGGGATCCTGATCTACGGCGATTACGACGTGGACGGCACCACTGCCGTGGTGCTGTTAATGACCGCGATTCGCCTCGCCGGCGGTAGCGCGTTCTATCATGTGCCGCATCGCCTCAAAGACGGTTATGGCATGCGTTCGGACGTGGTCGAGGAGGCAGCCGCGCGCGGCGTCAAGCTGATTGTGAGCGTGGATACGGGCATTCGCGCGGCGGAAGTGGTGGGGCGAGCGGCGGAATTGGGCATCGCGGTGATCGTCACCGACCATCATTTGCCGGAAGCCGAGCTGCCGCCGGCGCTGGCGGTGATCAATCCCAATCGCCGCGATTGCCCGTATCCGAACAAGGACCTCTGCGGCGCCGGCGTTGCCTTCAAGCTGGCGCAGGCGTTGCTGGCGCGCTGCGGCTGGCCTGCGGAGAGATTGGCGCGCGTCTCCGAATCCCTGCTAAAGATCGTGGCGATTGCCACGGTTGCCGACGTGGTGCCGCTCACGGGCGAAAATCGCGTCATCGTGAAACGCGGGCTCGATGGTTTAGGCGATGTGCACAACCTCGGCCTGCAAGCGCTGTTGGAGGTGGCTGGTTTCAGCCGCGGCGCATCGATCGGTGCTCGCCAGGTAGCCTTCCAGATCGTACCGCGCATCAACGCCGCCGGCCGCATGGATACGGCGCAGAGCGTCATCGAGTTGTTCTTGACCACCGACCCGGCGCGCGCACACGAGCTGGCGCGGCAGCTTCACGACCAGAACGCCGAACGCCGCCAGGTGGAGGCCACTATTCGCGACGCCTGCGAGCGGTTGCCCGTGGAGGCGCCCGCCGCCGCGCTGGTCTACTACGCGAAGGATTGGCACCGCGGTGTGCTCGGCATCGTAGCTAACCGGCTCGTGGACCGGCTGCACCGGCCGGTGTTCGTGCTTGGACGCAACGAAGAAGACGGCCTGGCGCAAGGCTCCGGCCGCAGCATTCCGGCGTTTCATTTGTTGGAAGCGCTGGAATCGATGCGCGATCTGTTCGTTCGTTTTGGCGGCCACAAATATGCAGCCGGGGTGACGCTAGAGCCGGCTCGCGTGGAAGAGTTTCGCCGGCGGTTCAACGCGTATGCCGCGGCGCGGCTGAGTGCGGAGGATTTTGCGCCGAGCCTGGAAATCGACGCCACCGCCGCTCTCGGCGAAATCACCGAAGCCGCGGTGAAGGATGTCTTAGCCCTGGCGCCGTTCGGCAACGGGAACCGGGCGCCGCTGTTTGCCGCCCGCGGCGTCGAGGTTGCGGCGGCGCCGGTGGTTATGAAGGAAAAGCACCTGCGCATTGCGGTGCGCCAGAACGGCCGTAGCCTGACGCTGAAGGCATGGAACTTCGCGGGGCGCGCCGCCGAGTTCGCGCCCGGTGCGAGGCTCGACATCGCCTTCGAACTGGAAGAGGATGACTACGCGGCCGCGCGAGGCTACCCCGGCTGGGCTGCGATGCTTAAGGACGCACGCCCGGCGGCAGAAGGCTAGGTCTTCGCGCGGTCCGATATGGTATTGTTCGCGGCGTACCGCTCCCTTGGGCCGCCTCTCTGAAAGCATCGGAGCCGCGATGGTCAGGGAGCGGTCTCACAACAAGAAACGATTTCGGATTCAGCGACCCAGCCGCGCCGGCGCAATCTATTCTGCCGCTCCACTCGATATCTGTTCGTGGGCGGCACGGTTGGCCAGTTCGTCGCAACGGTTGTTGCCGGCGTGCGATGCGTGGCCCTTGGTCCATACCCAGGTGGTCCGGTGGCGCGCCGTCTGTTCGTCCAGGGCCTTCCACAGGTCCTGATTGATCACCGGCCTCTTGGCCGCCGTCAGCCAGCCCTTGCGCTTCCAGCCGTGAATCCAGGTGGTGATGCCGTTCTTGACGTA
>CAZFOP010000465.1:0-3082 GCA_964520085.1 uncultured Solibacteraceae bacterium
GGCCGCGATCGATCAGCACCAGAAGCTGCACGCGCGACGGCCGGCCGTGATCGAATAGCGCATCGAGCGCGGCGCGGACCGTGCGGCCCGTGTACAGCACATCGTCCACCAGAATGATATCCTTGCCCTGCACGGAAAATGGAATGTCGGTCGAGCTAACCACCGGTTTGATATCGACGGTTGTCAGGTCGTCGCGATACAAGTTGATATCGAGGATGCCGGTCGGCATCTTACGGTTTTCGAGCGCCTCGATCTTCCGCGCGAGCCGCTGCGCGAGCGGAACTCCGCGGCGGCGGATGCCTATGAACGCGAGTTGATCGAGGTCCTTGGTTTTCTCGAGCACTTCATGCGCCAGCCGCACCAGCGTCCGGTCGATTTCCGAAGCGCTCATGAGCTGGGCCTTTTCGCGGATGAGAGACATAACGGTTCCCAGGACAGGGTATCACGCTGCCCGGAAGATGGGGCGCTCGGGCGCGGTTCTAAAGAAAAGAGTCGCTGGCGGCAGCGAAAGCTGATACAACCAAGGGCATGACAACCAAAGCCGCGACTCGCCGCGCGTTTCTGAAAGCGGCCGGTGGCGCGGCCCTCACGTCGACGCTGTTCACTGGAAAGCTGAAAGGCGCCAACGGCAAGGTCAATATCGCCTTCATCGGCGTGGGCCGCATGGGCTCCGAGAACATCGGCTACTGCGCGAAGGTTCCCGGCTTTGAAATCGTCGCGGTGTGCGACGTCTACCAGCCGGCGCTCGATGCCGCGGTGGGACTGGCGCGCCAGAGCGGTTTCCCCGGCGTCAAGGCCATTCGCGACTTTCGCGAGATTCTGGCCGACAAATCGGTGGATGCGGTATCGATCGCCACGCCCGATCACTGGCACGCCTACATGGCGGTGGAAGCCTGCAAGGCTGGCAAGGATGTGTGGGTGGAGAAGCCGGCCTGCGTCTACGTCGAGGAAGGGCTGAAGATGGTCCAGGCGGCACGCAAATTCGCACGCGTGGTGCAGGGAGGCACCATGCAACGGTCTGGCGGGTTTTTCCGCAAGGCGCGCGAAATCGTCAAGAGCGGCCAACTGGGCGATATCACGTTCTGCCGCGCCTTCCAGGCTCGCGAGTCCACCAGAGAAGGCTGGGGCAACCCGCCGGACGGCGATCCGCCACGCGGCCTCGATTGGGACCTATGGCTGGGGCCGGCGTCGGCGCGCCCCTTTAACGCCAACCGCTTTGGGGTGGCCCCAGACCGTTGGTCCACGTTCCGCTATTTCTGGGATTACGCCGGTGGCAGCATGACCGATTGGGGCGTGCACCTGCTCGACATCGTCCAGTTCGCTTTCGATGAGGCCATGCCACGGGAGGTTTCCGCCCAGGGCGGTAAGTTCTATTCGACCGACAACACCGAAACGCCGGATACCATGCAGGTCACATATCGGTATCCGGGTTTCATCGGCTCGTACGAAAGCCGCACGGCGAATTCGTTTCCGTTGTACGATTCGGGATACGGCACCGCTTTCCACGGGACCGACGCGACGCTGATGGTGAACCGCAAGGGCTACACGATCTTCCAGCATGGCCCCGGCGCCGCGCCGACCGTCGAGGACAATCCCGCCCTGGCGGACATGAACGTTCCCCACTGGCGCAACTTCATCGAGTGCATCCGCAGCCGGCAGCACCCCACCAGCGATATCGAAAACTGCGTCCGCTCCACCCTCACCTGCGTGCTGGCCAACATTTCCATGCGCCATGGCCTCACGCTCACCTGGGACGGCCGCGCGATGACGGTCCGCCAACCCGAAGCGCTGCCCTATCTCGAGGCCGGCTACCGCGCGCCGTGGAAACTGGAAGTTTAGCCTTAGCCCCAATGCAGTTCAGCGAGGTCGTTGCGCGCGCTTTCGGCACTAATCCGGATTGGTGCGTTCCGGCAGGCGCGTGCGCTTGTGAGGAGCGCCAGCTTCTAGCGCCAGCCGCAACCGCACCGGGATGCGGTTGACCAGAGCTACGATCAACTTATACCTCCAGCCGGGAACGACGAACAGCTTGCGTCGCCGCAGACCGGCGAGCGAAGCGTCGACAACGTCTTCGGCGGTCATCCACAGCGACTTGGGAATGGATGCGCGATTTACGCCTGCTACGTCGTGAAACTCGCTGTAGGTGAAGCCGGGGCACAGCGCCTGCGCCACCACGGGTGATCGCGCGGATTTCAAGTCCAGGTAAACCCCTTCCGTGAATGCGTTCACCCAGGCCTTGGTGGCACAGTAACTGACGCTGCCCGGGCTGCGCGTGAAGCCGGCCACGGAAGCTACGTTGACGATCGCGCCGCGCCCGCGCGCCACCATCGGCGCAAGTGCGGCGTGCGTAAGCCGCAGGATGGCGCCGATGTGGAGACGGTGCATTTTGAGCTGCTCGTCGAGCGGCGCTTCGTAGAATAAGCCCTTGACGCCGAAGCCGGCGTTGTTGACCAACAAGTCGAGGCGCGGCTCGGCGGCGAGGCGCGCGGCGACGCGGTCCATCTCTGCGGCGACCGATAGGTCCGCGATGCAGACTCCCACATGAACCCGGTGGACACGTTCCAGCTCCGCGGCGAGTTGTTCGAGTCGGTCGCCCCGCCGCGCGATGAGCACAAGATCGTAGCCTTGCTCTGCCAGCTTGCGCGCGAACACGGTTCCGATGCCAGCCGAAGCGCCGGTGATCGCTGCGAGGGAGTTAGTCATAGGTTTCGTGGACGGGCGCGGTGGGACTCGAAGTTACGGCGCAGCCTTTGCGGCGGTGCTGCGATGCGGCGTGCGCGGCTTCCTGGGTGCGCCAGCATAAGTGTAAGGGTCCTCAGGTGCCTCGGATTCCGCGCGCCGGAACCCGAGCCTCAGAGCGGCCCACGTGTCACGCATGCGGCGGCGGACAGGTCGATCGGCCACGGCGGCCCTCCTGTCACGATGATACAACGCGAGACGCTCCGCGCAGTCGCTGGATAACCGAATCGCCGGCCGAAGGAGCGTAGCGTCGGAACTCAGCCGTGTCACAGTAGTGTCCGGCAGAGCAGTTGGTCGTTTCATCGAGCTATAATGGATTCTCTTTTCGACGCGTATTGGTTGGAGG
>CAZFOP010000466.1:0-3077 GCA_964520085.1 uncultured Solibacteraceae bacterium
ACGGGTCCACGGTGGAATTGAGCGTGGTCCGCGCGCGCCATCCGGAACCGCAAACCATCACACTGACCCGCGTCAACCTGACCTATCCGGCGGTCGAGACGAAAATGCTCGCCGGCGCGGTGGGTTACCTCGGCATCGGCGCTTTGACGTCCGACGAGGTCCAGCAGTCCGCCGACTCCATCCGCCGCTTGCAGAAGGACGGCGCACAGCGCCTCGTGGTGGATTTGCGCAACTGTTCGATCGGCGAGCCGGAAGATGGCATCGCCTTCGCAAATCTGTTCCTGGCGAGCGGGCGCATCGCGTATCTCAAGGGCCAAAAGGTGCCCGAGCGGGACTTTGACGCCGATCCCGCCAAGGCCATTACTACCCTGCCCCTAGCCGTGCTGGTCAATCATGGAACCGCCGATGGCGCCGAAGTTGCCGCCGCGGCGCTCGGTGGCAATAAACGCGCCCAACTGGTGGGCGAACCCACTTATGGCGATGCCGCGCTGCGCCGCGCCCTCACCATGGATGACGGCAGCGCGATTATCCTCTCGGTGGCGAAATACTACTCGCCGGACGGCAAAGCCATTCAGGATACGCGCGTCATGCCTGGCACCGTGGTGGCCGGCGCCGAACCGCAGATCGAGTACGACGACAACGACGAGCCGATCGTCGAGCCCGAAGCGAAACAACCCCAGCCGAAGAAGCTCGAAGACGATCCCGTGGTCAAGAAAGCCATCGAACTGCTGAGCGCGGTCGCCAAAGCGTAGCCGCTGGCCGGCGCTTACCCGACACGCACTCCCTGCCGGGCTGCTTCCTTCTTCAACGCCGCATCGGTGGTGAGCAGGACGGCGTCGCGGGAGCGCGCCAAGGCAAGGTAGAACATGTCATAGGCCGGACGCCGCGCAATCCTTGCGAGCAGAAAAGCTTCGCTCGCAAGCTCGCGGCAAGGCACCACCACGTCTACCAGACTCAGACCGGCTTCGAGCGCGCGATCACACACATCCAAACTCAGGCCCTCGAAGCGATGATACTTCCAAATGGTGTTCACCACTTCCGCCACGAACAGGTCCGGCGCCAGAACGGCGTCCGCTTCGCGCAGCACAGCCGCCAGGGGCGCGCTCAGGCGCCGCGCCAACGCCACCTCAATGGCGGCACTCGTATCCAGCACGACCTTCACCGCCGCCGGTCCTCACGGATTAGCCGGGCCGGATCGCTGAGCCTGCCCGCCGGCGCGGCAGAGCCAGCCTGCAACGAGTCGAGGAGCGTGCGCCGCCGGGCCTTGGCGTCCAAATCCACATCCAGTCCCCGAGCCAGCACGGCCACTACCTGCTGCGCCAGACTCCGGCGCTCGCGTCTAGCCTGCTCGGCCAGCAGGCGGTAGATAGGATCGGGAACATCCCGCACTTGAATCACCGGCATGACTTCATTATTACACCGAATGCAGTCTGCATGCATAATGCATTTGCTGCAAAAGCGTCGGAGCTGGCTTGAAAAGCCGTCAACCACCATGGCTAACCCGATTCCTTCGGTCGCCGGCGATGCAACGGCTTATTCCCTGTGCTCACAGGCGCTTACCCGATTGCCGCGCGAACGCCGCAACCGGCTAGAATAGAGTTTTCTCCGGATCCTTCCATCGACACAACCCATGATTCAAATCAGCGGGGCCGGGAAACGCTACGGGCCCAAAATCCTTTTTCAGGACGCCGACTGGCTGGTGACGCCCAAGGAACGCACCGGCATTGTGGGCGCCAATGGCACCGGCAAATCGTCGCTGCTGAAAGTGCTGGCCGGCATCGAGGGCCTCGATTCCGGCTCCATCACCGTGCAGCGCGGCGTCTCCATCGGCTATTTGCCCCAGGAAGGGCTGTCTCTTTCCGGCCGCTCGGTATTCGCCGAGTGCATGACGGTGTTCCACGAATTGCGGGCGCTCGAAGAGGAGCAGGAACATCTGGCCGCGCGGATGGGCGAGCTCGATCCGGCCAGCGCCGAATATTCGGCCGTGGCGAACCGCTTTCACGCCGCGGAAAGCGAGTTCCGCGCACGCGACGGCTACGCCATCGAAGCCCAGGTGGGGATGGTGCTCGGCGGCCTAGGCTTCGGCGAGCGCGATTGGAAGCGCCGCACCGAGGAGTTTTCCGGCGGCTGGCAAATGCGCATCGCGCTCGCCAAGCTGCTGCTCGAAAAGCCGAATCTGCTGCTGCTCGACGAGCCCACCAATCACCTCGATCTGGAAGCCCGCAACTGGCTCGAGCAGTACCTGACCAATTATCCGCACGCCATCGTCCTGGTTTCGCACGACCGCTATTTTCTCGATGTCACCGTGCGCCGCATTCTGGAACTGTGGAACAAGGGGCTGCATTTCTATGTCGGCGGCTACACGCGCTATGAAGAATTGAAGATCGAACGCCGCGCCCAGCTCACGGCCGCATACGAAAACCAGCAGGACCGCATACGCCAGTTGGACGCCTTCATCACCCGCTTCCGCTACACGGCCACCAAGGCCAAGCAGGTGCAAAGCCGCATCAAGGAAATCGAGCGGATGGACAAAATCGAAATTCCGCCCGAGGAGAAGACCGTCCATTTCCGCTTCCCACAGCCGAAGCCGAGCGGCCGCGTGGTGGCGCAGTTTCAAAAAGTGGCCAAGAGCTACGGCGGCCATTGCGTTTTCTCGGATGCCGATTTCTATATCGAACGCGGCGACCGCGTGGCGCTGGTGGGCGTCAATGGCGCCGGCAAATCGACACTCATCAAATTGCTCGTCGGCGTGGAACCGGTAACCGCGGGCGAGTACACGCTGGGACACAACGCCCAGCCGGATTACTTCGCACAGGATCAATATAAGGAACTTGACCCGAGCGCGCGCCTGATCGACGATCTTTCCACCATCGCTCCGCGCGCCACCAATACCGAGCTGCGCGGCATTCTCGGCTCATTCCTTTTTTCCGAGGACGACGTTTTCAAAACCATCGGCGTCCTCTCCGGCGGCGAGCGCAACCGCTACGCGCTGGCGCGCATGTTGATGGTGCCCTCGAATTTCCTGCTGCTCGACGAGCCGACCAACCACCTGGACATGCGCGCCAAGGACGTGCTGC
>CAZFOP010000467.1:0-3060 GCA_964520085.1 uncultured Solibacteraceae bacterium
GAGTTTCTGCTGCTGACGCCGTTCACGCCGCGCAACAAGGACAACATGATCGGCTTGATGGTGGCGCGTTGCGACGGCCCTAATCTGGGCAACATGGTGGTGCTGCTGCTATCCAAGCAGAAGCTGATCTATGGACCGATGCAGATCGATTCGCGCATCAATTCGGACGGCACCATTTCGAAAGATCTCACGCTATGGAACCAGCAGGGCTCGCAGGTGATCCGCAGCCAAACGCTGGTGCTCCCGGTGGGCAACACGTTTCTCTACGTGGACCCGATTTACATTCAGGCCACCGAAGCGCGCATGCCGCAGTTGAAGAAGATCGTGCTGGCGGTCGGCGACCGCTTGATTTACGCCGATACTTACGACGAGGCGCTGGCGCAACTTTCGCAGGGCGCGCAACAACTCGTCGCGCAGGCCGTCGTGCAGCCGGCGGCGTCAACCGGTTCGGCCCAATCGTCCGCGCCGGCCGCCGCGCCGGATCCGCGCCTGGCGCGCATCCGCGAACATCTCCGCCGATATAAGGACTTGGCCGGCAGCGGTAAGTGGGCCGACGCCGGAAAGGAACTGGAAGCCATCGAAGCCGAAGTGGGCAAGTGAGTGAGGTCCCTGCGGCTGCCAACTGAATTGACTGTGTTTTAAGCTGAGCATATGCCGGCGAGAATCTACGATCTGCATGGCGTGCGCATTTTGGAATGTGCAGCGGACGGGCCGATTTTGCGCAACTCCGGAGACGCAGTTGCCGTAATCGGAGAGGCCCTAGCGCAGGGCGCTTTGTTGATCGTAATTCCCGCCGCCAGGCTTGACCCAGGTTTCTTTCAGTTGCGGACAGGGATCGCCGGCGAGATAGCGCAGAAGTTCGTGAACTACCGGCGAAGGCTTGCCATCGTCGGCGACTACGCGGAGCTTGTCGCGAGGAGCGCCACCTTACGAGACTTAATTTATGAGTCGAACCGGGGCGATGCGCTCTGGTTCGTGGGCGGAATTGACGAAGTGGAAAAACGGCTCGCACTTGCCGCCGGCGGACCTGATTGAAGGCGTTGGACAGACGATCGTTCTTTGCCGTCTGTCAATTTGTTGCGGAGCCGAGAGGCACGACACACCACGGCAGTCGATGGTCTGTCCTGCCTGTCGCTTATGCCCCAGCCGCGCCGGCCGCCAAGTGTGTCTCGGCTTGCTCCTCAGTGTCGTAACGGACCAGGAAGCTATCCACTCCCGCCACTTGGAGCAGCGTCCGGATGCGGCTGGAAACACCCGTCAATGCGTACCGGTGGCCTTCCCGCTGGCAGGAAACATGAAAGCCCAGGAGCGAACCGAGAGCCGCCGAATCCATGTATGGCACGCCGCTGAGATCGACGATAGTGACGGCGGACTCGCCTTCGCGTACAATGTTTTGGAAATCGAACATCGTGGCGAGCGTGAAAGGTCCGGTCAGACGCAGTATCCGGACGTTCGGTCCAGCGCCCCCGGCGACCTCGATCTGCATTTCTTCCATGGTGGGCAGTGTACTATGGCATGGGTTGGGCTTCAATCGAAATAGTGTTACAAACATGAAACATTCGCTTGCGGCTACGGCGCGCGTGGATGCGCCCGGCGACCCCTGGCTGGCGCGCCGCGTGGAAGGGCTGTTGGGCCGATTGCCGTCGGCGGCGGGCGCTCCGCTCTTGCTGGAACGCGTGGCGGAATTGCGCGACCGGCACGGCGCGGCACATGCGGGATCGTTTCTGCGCGAGAGGCGAATCGCGATTGCCTGCACCAACGCCGAGTTTCCACGCGTGTTCGTGCACGAGTGGTTTCACTTCGTCTGGCTGCGGGCGGGCAATCCGCTGCGCCGCGATTTCGAAGCGCTGCTGGCCGCCGAGCGCCGTGCCGGCGCGCGCGGCGAACTGGGCTGGTCGGCCGAATGGCGCAGGCGGGCGCTCACGGAGCAAGAGGTGAGCGGACGCTCGCGGCGCTGGCGCGAGTACTGTTGCGAAAGTTTCTGCGATACCGCCGCGTGGCTCTACGCCGGCGTCGCGGAGCACCCCGAGTTCACGCTCGCCGTGCGCTTTCGCCGCCGCCGGCAAGCCTGGTTCGCGCAGAAAGTTTCCGGCAAGCAATTATCGATATAATCGAAACAGGAACCCACGAGTGTCCGCCTTCCGTTTTTCCGCCATCTTGAGTACGGCCCTGGCTCTGGGACTGTTCACCGCCGGTTGCGGCGGCCCCGCCGAGGTGAAGGCAGCCACGCTCAAGCCCGAGAAGGAGCGCAAGAGCGCGCCCGATTTCGCGCTCAAGGACGCCGACGGCAAGCTGGTTCATCTTTCCGACTACCGCGGCAAAGTGGTGATTCTCGATTTTTGGGCCACCTGGTGTGGTCCCTGCCGCATCGAGATTCCCTGGTTTATCGATCTCCAACGGAAGAATAGGGACCGCGGATTTGAAGTGCTGGGCGTGGCAATGGACGACGAAGGCTGGGAAGTGGTGAAGCCGTTTCTGGCGGAGTTAGGCGTCAATTACCGCGTCCTGATTGGCGACGATCTCACCACCCAAATGTATGGCGGCGTGGATGCGCTGCCCACCACGTTTTTGATCGATAGGTCGGGCAAGGTCGCCGCCGTTCACGTCGGGCTCACTAGCAGGAAGGATATCGAAGATGGTGTCGAACAGCTTTTGCAGTCTCCGGCGGCGGTGGCTTCCGCTGGCGCTGGTGAGCCTGTGGTCTCTCTCAGCGCAAAGTAGCGGTCACTTGAAAGTGGGCGAACCGGCCAAGGTGGCGGCCGCGCGGGGCGCGGCCGTCGAGGTTAGAATTCCCGTCACGGTGGACGCGGGCTTTCACGTCAACAGCAATCGCCCCAGCGAGGACTATCTCATCCCCTTGAAGCTAACTTGGACTTCGCTTGGCGCATTAGAAGGCGGCGAGGTAGCTTACCCGCAAGCTAAGTCGGAAAAATACGATTTCGCCGAGAAGCCGCTGTCGGTTTTCTCCGGCTCATTTTCTTTGACGGCGAGTTTCAAAGCCGCCGCGAACGCCCCGCCCGGCCCCGGCATGGCCAGCGGCAAGCTGCGGTATCAGGCGTG
>CAZFOP010000468.1:0-3058 GCA_964520085.1 uncultured Solibacteraceae bacterium
CACGGCGAACGAATGGGTGAGCCGCGCGCCTTTCCTGCAACTGAACCCGCAAACACAGGCTGGCCAGTTCGGCAACGAGGGACGCAATGTGGTGCGCGGTCCCGGCATCGAAGACGCCGATGTCTCGTTGTTCAAGTACTTCAACATCGACGAGACTCGGCGTGTGCAGTTCCGTGCGGAGTGTTTCAACCTGCTCAATCATCCGAACTTCGGACTACCAGAGAATGACCTGGAGTCTCCGGCGTTCGGCCAGATCCTGCAGGCCGGTTCGCCGCGTCTGATGCAACTCGCAGTCAAGTTGGTTTTCTAATGTAGTTCGCCTAATGCAGGTTCGCAAGTCGCGGATAAACACAGACAGGCGCATCCTGTTGCTTGTCTGTGTTCGTCAATGGCTATCTGGCTCTTGACGCAATTGTCGAAGATCCTGCGCGCCACACTCAGACACAACCACGCCCGGCTTGCGACCTTCGGCCGCTACCTAACCCTGCCAAACAGCCGGTCGACGTCTTACTTACCGTCCCTTTCTCTCTGTCCTATGACCTATAACTTGCGTCAGTACGGATAACTCTGTAAGACACTGCCACTAATGCGAACGTATTATTGCTTCGACGCTGCCACCGTCCGATAATAGACATGTAGGTGGACGCTTCTGTCACATCAACGTCTCTTGAGGAAAGAATGCCATACGTGTCTCGCATGAGGGTCCGTACGGAGTCTCGGTCGCCTTTGATCGCTGCGGTCCTGAGCGTAGGATGCGGTTTTACGCTGGCGCTGGCGGCGCCACCTCCCGATAAGCCAGCTACGCCGGTCTCTTTGCGCTTGATCGTGGTTGAGTCGGCCGAGAACGTCCAACGGAATCTGGAGTTGCTCAAGGGCGGGGCCGACTTCGCGGTGCTTGCCAAAGAGACGTCCATGGACCCCGTACCAGCCGATGGTGGGTTCATGGGTGACGTCGACCACGCTGGCAACCATGGCAACGACTGGATCAGCCTCCGTCGGCTGGGAGTGAAGGCCAACCGTTCGGCCATAGGCGCGCGGATTAAGGTGACCGTCGAGAACGGGGGGCAGGGAGCGCGCGCCATTTACCGCACAGTCGCGTGGGCCGACTTTGCGAGGCAGTTCACTGCCGCCCGCACAACAACTCGCCTCCCCACGGAGAATGTCGGATGAAACTCATAGCAAGAGTTATAACGATTGCCGCTCCGTTTGCGCTGATGCTGGTTTACGGCTTTGCGCCTGAACCGGTACAAAGCCTCGCCGAAACTGTTATCGTCACAGCCGCTCCACTCTATGAGCCATTGGCGGCCTTGAGCGGAGAAGAACGTTTTCCGAAGGGCGCGCAACTGCTCGCGATTCATGCGGGCAAGGCGGAACCGCTGGTGACGGGCTTTGCGGCAACTGCGGATGCAAATATCTCTTTCGATGCAACCACGGTGCTCTTCACTGGCAAACAAAACTCCGGCGATCCATGGCAGATATGGGAGTTGACACTGGCCAATCACTCCGTACGCAAGGTGGTCGACACGGCAACCGATGCCGTGCGTCCGCTTTACCTTCCCGGCGGGCGGATTGCCTGGGCCGAGCGCTCGCCATGGGGATTTCAACTGGAGTCCGCCGAGGACGGGCATTCGCCTCCCACTGCTCCATCGAATCCAACGGCGTCGGGGAAGTTGCCGCTCACATATTCGCACGCCAGCGCGTTTCCATCCGAAGTATTGGCAGACGGGCGCATTCTCTTTGAAGCCGGCTTTCCCGTCGGCACCGGCGCAACGCCCGAGTTGTATGTTGTCTATGCCGACGGCTCGGGCGTGGAATCGGTTCGCTGCGATCACGACAAGGCGCGTTGGGGAGGGACGCAGTTGGCCAATGGCGACGTTGTCTTTACGCACGGAGGTTCGCTGGCGCGTTTTACATCGCCGCTGGCGCGTGAGTCGCCGATTGTTGCGCCGCGCGCCGAGTATGATGGCACAATTGCCGAGACAGCCTCTGGAGCATGGCTTGTGAGTACGCGGGCCAGCGCAGGAGCGCACTACGCATTGAAGTTATGGAAGCCAGGTACGGCGGCGCTGCGAACATTGCTCGCTCAGAGCAGCGAGGACATAGTCGAGCCTGTTCTTGTTGCAACGCGCACAGCACCCAAGCGTCACCCCTCCGGGCTGCATGATTGGAGTTACGCGAATCTGCTTGCCCTCGATTCGCGCCTCTCACGCGAAGGGGATCTTCGCGTCGAGCCTGCCGCGGTGCGGCTGGAGACGCAAGACGCTGAAGGTCGCGCTGTGGTTACAGGAACAGCGCCGGTGGAGTCGGATGGTTCCTTCTTTGTGCAAACCCCAGCCGACAAGCCCATTCGCTTTGCTCTGCTCGATAAGAAGGGTGCAGTGCTGCGCCAGGAACACGGATGGTTCTGGATTCGCCGAGGAGAGCAGCGCTACTGCACGGGATGCCATACGGGGCCTGAGCGCACGTCGGAGAATCGCTTGCCGGCTGTACTGGTGCGTACCACAATCCCCGTAGATCTTACGGGCGATCAGAATCGGCGCGAAGCACAACACCGGACGTCAGGAGGCAACTGAGATGAACTTCCGTTCTCTTTTCTTGATAGGTGTAGCCTCGATGGCCGTTGCGCAAACTGCTCCGATCGCTCAGCCCACTCATGGTTCGAAAGCGCCGTCTGGCCCACCCCAAGTGGCGCCGGCGATTCGCTTTGAAGATGCGAGCGACAAGGCGGGCATCAACTTCACGCACAGTTTCGGATCGCGTCAGATGGGCTCTCTACTGGAAGATACCGGCGCGGGCTGCGTGTGGCTCGACTACAACAATTCCGGTCTGGAGTCGCTCTATGTTCTGAACGGACGGCCGCTGGACGATTCGGTGCATCCGTTTCCTCTGAAGGTGAAGCCGAATCCTCTGCCGCACAATCATCTCTATCGGAACAACGGCGACGGCACCTTCACCGACGTTACGGAGAGCGCAGGGCTTGATCCTGATATGTATGGAATGGCCGTGACGGCTGCCGACTATGACAACGATGGCTTTGTCGATCTGCTGGTGACCGGAT
>CAZFOP010000469.1:0-3049 GCA_964520085.1 uncultured Solibacteraceae bacterium
GCCGGTGTGGAGACACGGCGACGCGGCCCGGTTCTTCGAGTCGAATGGCGGCGCTGGTCCGCGCGCAACGCCGACTCTCAGCGACGGTCGCGTGTACACGTTCGGTGCGACCGGAATTCTAAACGCGCTCGACGCCGGTAGCGGCGCCGTGGTGTGGTCCCGCAAAGTGGCATCCGACATTGGCGCGACGGTCCCAATCTGGGGCTTCTCCAGCTCGCCGTTGGTGGTCGACGACGTACTCATCGTCGCCGCCGAGGGCCGGCTCGTCGCCTACGACCTGGCTAGCGGCGTTAGGCGCTGGTTAGGCCCGGCCGGCGGCTCCGGATACAGCTCGCCACAGATGTTGAGAATCGACGGAGTCGCGCAGATCCTGCTGCTGAGCGGAGCCGGCGCCACGAGCGTCGCGCCAGCCACCGGCACGCTGCTCTGGGAGCACCGGTGGCCAGGCTTCCCCATCGTGCAGCCGGCCCTAACCGCGGATGGCGACATCCTGATCAGCGCCGGATCGGGAAGTGGCACGCGCCGCATCGCCGTCGCGCACACTTCCGGCGGATGGACCGCCGAAGAGCGCTGGACGTCGAGAGGGCTGAAGCCCTACTTCAACGACTTCGTCGTTCACGATGGCCATGCCTTCGGCTTCGACGACAGCACACTCTCGTGCATCGACCTGAAGGATGGCAAGCGCAAATGGAAGGGTGGCCGCTACGGCAACGGCCAGCTCGTTCTGCTGCCCGACCAGGACTTGCTGCTGGTGCTGTCGGAGGAAGGCGAGTTAGCGCTGGTTGAGGCGACCCCCGGCCAGTTCAAGGAACTCGCCCGGTTCCCTGCAATCGAGGGCAAGACCTGGAACCACCCGGCGCTCGTCGGCGACGTACTGCTGGTTCGCAACGGCCAGGAGATGGCCGCGTTCCGGTTGTCTCTGGCCCACCGCTGACAGGGGTCCTAGGGAGTCCAGGACACTGCGCGTAACGATGACCGATTGCGACCATTCAGTGTGTGGTCGCTGGCGCCAGTTGGTAAGCTGGAGAACAAATGACGATGTGCAGCGTCCAGATCCGGGCTAGATCGGGACCTATGGGGCGAGTCGACTAGCGCACATCCGCGGGACGCGCGTGATACGGCCAGATGACAGCGCTAGGATGCAAAGGCCTATCCACCGCGAAGAAAGACGCCCGAGCGGATCCAGATGCCTGGGTCGGTGCAGGGTCTAGCCGGTTGGATCAAGGATGAACTGCAAGAACTGGATACCCGCGTTGGTAATCACCTGACCTTGTGGAAAGCCGTCCGCCGGTCGCGAGACAGTCGAAAAGCCCCGGCTCTTGAGGTCGGTCATAAGGCACAGCAAATAGTCCTCCTGGCCCCTCATGTCCGGGTATAACTCGCCTATGGCCCCTGCATAATTCGTCAGAGCGTAATTTAGACTAACCGGATTCCATTTTCCGGCTTTGCTCAACTCGGCAATGCCCTTCCAGTAGAATTTGAGAATCCTAATGTGATTCAGCGACAGCGCGTCAAGGGAAGCGAAAAAGAACTCCTGCAATTCCTCCGCAGGCCCGCGGCCGAGGGCGCTGTTCAGCAACGCATTCCGGAGCATGGCGCGCTTTTCCGGCCGGTGAGTCGCAGTCGCCGCGCGCGTGGCTTGGATAACTGCGGTGATGAAGGGTTCATTGTCTGCGATCTCCTCTACTTTGAAGCCTTCGACCTTCTGTTCCAGCCGGTCCAAAGCGTCGCCAAGTTCCCTAAACCACTCGTCGCGACGACGCACTACAGCCGGAGCCAGCACCATTGAGAGCGCCTCTGTGATCGAACCACCAACGAGTGGAATAGCTGCGAGTAGAGTCCTTGCGCCGCCTTGGACGATGTCCGCCCCGTCCGGCTCGGGATAGCGCTCCGCAGGGCTGGCGAACAGTTTTACTGGTTGCTCAGGCATTCTGGAACCCGTGTTCCATACTTATTCTCTCATGGAGAAGAGGCCCGCCCACAATTCGGATCCAACTCAAACGAGCGAAACCGCGCCAAACCGCCGATCGACAATTGCGTCTGTACCGTTTGGCCCCGGATTCAAAAGCAATTCTTCAACCCGTCAATACGCGAGATAATGGGAGTCGATAACCAGAGCGCTAAAGCGGTGACCATCAAAGAGTATTGTGACGTCCTCCGCGCTGCGAGAATCAACGCCGTCGATCCCTATCAGAAGAGGCTTGAGGACAATGCTCCCGTTTCAGCCAACCTCGAGGATCTAGTTTGCGAGGGACGAGTTGCCCTCACGTTCGCGCAACATGGCTGCCAAGTGACCATGCGCGACAGCCCCGATTTGGAGGCGCGAATCGGCGGGTTATCCCTTGGAATCGAGGTCAAACATTTTCGATGGAAGCCTCAGCATGATCCCGTGGAGGAGGCCCTCCTCAAATCCAATCCGCCCGTCTTTACTTGGATGCCAAATCTCAGCAAACGGAAGGAAGAGAGGAAGCGTGGGACCAGATGTACCGGTTCGCGGTCAAGTATTCGCGCCAGCTTTTCGATGGGAAACACAATCTTCTGTTCTTTTGGTGTTCCACAGTGGCGCACTGGGACGCTACACTCCTCACCGCTGCGAATATGTTCGAGGAGGCGCTTCAGGCTCCTTCTTGCGATCCACAGATGCGAAATCTCAACGGCATGATGATGAATGGCGTCTGGAGTCGAGTCGGCTGCGATGGCGGATCAGTTTTCTGGAGGCCGATTTGGTCTGCCCAAAAACCACTCACACGTGAGCTGCATTTTCTCTTGGAGAATATCGCGCGCCCACCCGATACCGCCTTTGTAACGGTCACGCCTTAGATAGTGACGGCGGAAGGATTTGAACCTTCTGGGAACCACTGGCTTGTAGGCGATTGGTTGGGCACGACAGCGGCCCAAGCAATCCAGGTGAGCGAGAAGTCGCCGTTGCTGACTTGTGCCGTTCATTGGCCAGATAGGGCGTTCTGAGAAGTGCGAGACGGTCACAGTGACGCGGCCCGTTATGGTTCGTGTCTGAAAGCGCTGCCCGCGTCAAGCTTTTTTTCGGTCA
>CAZFOP010000470.1:0-3035 GCA_964520085.1 uncultured Solibacteraceae bacterium
CCACGGACTCGCCCGAATCGGCCGACATGCCGGAGGGGATATCAACGGCCACCACCTTAGCCGGGTGCAGTCGGCTATTGATTTGCACGATGGCGTTTTCGATGTCGCCCTTGGCCGGACCGTTGACCCCAGTGCCAAGCAAAGCATCCACTATCAAAGTCGCACGGCAAGCTTCCGTCGGAATTTCGGTAGTCACCGGGCAACCGCACGCACGCAGCATCGCATAATTCTGGCGCGCGTCGCCGTGCAGAACCGCCGGGTCGGCGAACAGCACCACGGTGAGCCCGCACTGCGGGAAGCGAGTATGGATTTGGCGTGCGATCACCAGCCCATCGCCGCCGTTGTTGCCCTTGCCGCACAGCACCAGGATGTGCTGCGCTTCGAGTGGGGCGAACCGCTCCGCCAAAAACTCCACCACGCGCATGCCGGCATTCTCCATCAGGACGATGCCGGGGATGCCCATTTCGATAGTGCGCCGGTCGACCTCGCGCATCTCCGCCGAGGTAAGAACTTTCATATACGCCTCACGACTACCATGGTCATGTCATCCTGCAATTCCCCGGCTCCAGTCCAAACGTTGACGGCCTCCATGGTGCGCGCGATCAGCTCGGAAGAATCCGCGTACTCATACTTGGATACCAGGTCCTTCAAGCGGTCCTCTCCGAACATTTCCCCGTAAGCGTTCTCCGGCTCGACGATGCCGTCGGTGTAAGCCACCAGCAGGTCGCCGTGTTCGAGCGCAATGGTGCGCTCCTCGTAGCGGGCCGTGGGGAAAGCGCCCACCACGGTGCCGGTGGATTCGAGCATCTGCAATTCGCCTGCACGCAACAGCATCGGCGAGAGGTGGCCGGCGTTGGTGTACGTGAGCGAGTGCGTGTCTTCGTGATACAGCGCGAAATAGAAAGTGGCGTATTTCTCCAGGCTGGTGTTGGCGTAAAGCTGGCGGTTGAGAGTGCTCACCAGTTTGGCTGTCGATAGGTCGCGCGGCGGCGCGCCGTTGGTGGCGCCCAATTGCGTGCGCATGGTGGATTGAATGGTGGCCATCAGTAGCGCGGCCGAAATTCCCTTGCCGGCGACGTCGCCGATGGCGAACGCCAGCGACTCGTCGCCGAGCGCCATGAAATCGTAGTAGTCGCCGGACACCATGCGGGCGGGGCTGCAAACGCCCTTTAGCTCCAGCGTCCTGGTATACGGCACGTCCTTGGGAAAAAGTTGCTTCTGCACTTCGCGCGCGATGGTTAGCTCGGATTCCAGGCGCTCCTTCTCCTTGGCCACCACCATCAGTTGGCCCAGGTTGGCCGTCATGGAGTTGAACGATGTGGCCAGCTCGGCAAGCTGGTCGTTGCCGTTGACCGGGATGCGATGGCCAAAATCGCCGTGCTGGATGCGCCGCGTGCCGAGATAAAGCTCGTGCACGGCGCCGGTGATGCTACGGCTTAACTGCACGCCCGCGACGAGCGAGATCATTTCCACCAGGAGGAACAGGATGGTCACCACGACGAAAACGATCAGAACGACTTCCGCCAAATCGAAAAGTTGAAAATCGAGCGATTGAAAGATGGTGCCCAAGACGGCGGAAGCGCGCGTGTCGACGCTCAGAATCTGCGAGCTATGTTCGCGCGGCGAACGCCACCGCGGCACGTCCACCGGAAGCCAGCCCTGCAGCGAGAAGTCGAACGGATTGCGCGCCTGAGGAACGCGCGAGGCGCGGGCGCGCACCATCAGCGGCGCAAACGCCACATCTCCCAAACCCGGTACCAGTCCGCCGAGCACCTCCATCGTCACCGGCGCCAGCACCGTCACCTCTTCGCCGTTTTCGGTGACGTGCGCCCAGGCGTAGAGACGTTCCGCGCCGCCCTCCTGCTTGACGATCAGCCCGGAGGCGCGCTTCCACTCGGCAGGCGGTTGCGAAATGGTGTTATTGGGCGGAAAGCGAAGCTCACGCCGCCCGTTGATCAGCAGGGCGAACTCCGGGAATGCGCCACGCGTCATGCTCTCGAAGCGGGGCAGCGCGGTGGCTGGATCCGTCACCGGAACCCGCGCCAGAGCCTCGGCCGACCGCAGCAGCGCCGCCTGCCGGTGCCGTAATTCGGTGCTCACCACATACACCGCCATCTGCCCGATCACCACGTAGCTGGCGATGCCGGCCAGCAGTAGAATCAGCACCACTGGCACCACCGCGATGAATACGTAGGCCGCGATCAGGCGGTTGCGCAGGCGCCAGATGGCCTTACGCAGCCCGCGAACCGCCAGACGGAAGGCCACCACCAGACCCAGCAGAAACAGGAAGCAAGCGAGCCACCATTGCGCATTCGGCGCCGCGCCGGTGGCGCGCACGACCACGTAGGCCAGCAGCAGCACGAGTAGGGTCTTTTCCAAGCGCCCCAGGCTCCGCCACGAGATACGCCAGCCGCGCTGCATCTTTCCAGACTAGCGTACCCGAAAGACCTACGGTACAATCTCCTGCATGATTACACGCAGATTGGGAATGGGGCTGCTGTTCCTGCTAGTAGCCACAGCCGCTTGGGCTGCTGACGTAACCGGCACCTGGAAGGGCGATATCTCCACGCCGGATGGCGATACAATCTCCCTGACCTACACCTTCAAACAGGACGGCGCCAAGCTGACCGGCACAGTCCTTACGCCGCATGGCACGCTGCCGCTCGACAATGGCAAGGTGGACGGCGACA
The DNA here is from genome assembly GCA_964520085.1 of uncultured Solibacteraceae bacterium. Classification (GTDB taxonomy): domain Bacteria; phylum Acidobacteriota; class Terriglobia; order Bryobacterales; family Bryobacteraceae; genus Bog-375. The sequence continues at coordinate 2,691 of CAZFOP010000470.1, forward strand.
AGATCTCGTTTTCCGTGAAGGTGGATATCAACGGCGGCACCACGTTCTTGAGCGAAGGCACCATCAATGGCGACGAGATCACGCTCAAAACCAAAGCCGACAGCGGCGATATGGACATGCCGCCGATGACCATCAAGCGGCAGAAATAGGTCCGTTAGCGCCGGCGGTCTTGCCGCCGGTGTTAGCGGGGTTTCTGGTGGCGTTTCCCGGGCGGGCGACGCAGAGGCTTGACAACAAAAACGGATCGTCTGTCCTACTAGCGCCCTACAGCAGGTACCGCTGCAAATCGTCGCTGCGGAAGCAGTGGGCGAAGGCGGTGTCTCTCGCGATGCGGTTGGTGCGGAC
>CAZFOP010000471.1:0-3032 GCA_964520085.1 uncultured Solibacteraceae bacterium
GCTCGCGCCGGCGCCGATATGGTGGCGCCCTCCGACATGATGGATGGACGGGTGGCCGCCATTCGCCACGCGCTCGACGCCGCTGGCTTCACGGGTACACCGATCATGGCCTACGCTGCCAAGTTCGCTTCGGTCTTCTACGGCCCTTTTCGGGAAGCCGCCGATTCCGCGCCGCAATTCGGCGACCGGCGCAGCTACCAGATGGACCCGGCCAATGGCCGCGAGGCGATGCGCGAAATCGCGCTCGATCTGGAAGAAGGCGCCGACATCGTCATGGTGAAGCCCGCTATGCCCTATCTCGACCTGATTGCAGAGGCCCGCCGGCGCTTCGACGTGCCGATCGCGGCCTATCAGGTGAGTGGGGAGTATTCGATGATCGTGGCCGCCGCGCGCAATGGCTGGCTGGATCACGACCGCGCCATGATGGAATCGCTCACGTCCATCGCGCGCGCCGGCGCTGGCATCATTCTCACCTACTTCGCCAAGCCGGCCGCGCGCCTGCTCGGATGACGGACCGCAATTCTTATGTAACAATTCTTACGCGGATTCCGGACTCGGCGCCCGGTGGGTGTTAGAATAAATGCGAATTCCGATGCCTGAACAGGAGCGTACGCCAGCCGAGGTCCTTCTCGATCAGGCCCCTGCGTGCCAATGGATCGTGAACGGCGATGGCGTGTTCGAGCAGATCTATGGCGACACGATGCCCCTGTTTGGCAAGCCCACCGCCGAAGTGGCTGGCCAGCCCGCAGCCAGCGTAATGAAGCCCGCCATCTTGCCAGTTTGGCAGGAGCGATTCAGCCGCGCATTCGCGGGCGAGTCGTTCATGCTCCGCGAGCGGCAGGACGAGCGCGTCTGGTGTATCGCGGTTTTTCCGCTCCACCTCAAGCCCGGCGCTACACACGCCGGCTGCTTGGCCCGCGATATTACCGACCTCGGACCCGGGGCCGTGCACTCCGGCTGCTTGGTGCACGATGCCGCCGAACTCATCCAGGCCAATCGTGAGCTGCGCCGGACGGTGCTGAACGCACTCAAGTCACAAGACTCGCAGCGCGCCAGGACTGCCCAGTTTCTGCATAATGTCGTGGGGCAGAATCTGGCTGCTCTGGGGCTCCGGCTCGACCTGGTCCGCATGGATCTGGACGGCAGACCACCCGCCGCGTGCGGGCGCATCGAGGAGACACAGGCTCTGCTCGAATCCGTCATGGAGCAGGTTCGCAATTTCAGCTATGAGCTCAACCCGTCCGCCGTGGAGCGTGTCGGCCTGCGTTCGGCGCTCGAACGGCTCGCCACCAACCTGAGGGAGCGTTTCCGCGGCACCGTGCGCATCGACGTGGACTCCTCCATCGTCTTCCAGCCGAATGCCGCTATGGCGCTGTACCGGATCGCCGAAGAGGCGGCCCAAAACGCCGCGCGCCACTCCGGTTGCTCTTCGATCGAAATCGCCGTGCAGGCGGCCAGCGGCGGCGCGTGGCTGGAGGTCCGCGACAACGGGCACGGCTTCGAGCCGACGGATTTGCAGGAAATGAGCGGCGGCTTGGGGCTGCTCACGATGGAGCACCAAGCCGCGGAGGCCGGCCTGAATCTTGCGGTTTCCAGCAGCCGCCAGTCCGGAACCATCGTGCGAGCCACCGTGCCAGCGCCGGAGGGGAGCCAACCATGTTAGATATTGTTCTCGTCGACGACCACAAGCTGGTGCGCGATGGCATCAGGGGAATTCTCGAGCGGGGCTCCGAATTCCGCGTGGTGGGCGAAGCGGAGAGCGGCGCCGACGCCGTGAACCTGTGCAAGAAGACTCAGCCAGCCATCGCCTTGATGGACATTGGTCTGCCCGGCATGAACGGCATCGAGGCCACCACCGAGCTGCTCCGCCACTGCCCCACGGTGAAAGTCGTCATCCTTTCGATGTACGACGACGAGAACTCCGTGGTGACCGCCATACGCAGTGGCGCGCGCGCCTTCGTTCTCAAGAAGGCATCTTCCACCGAACTGCTCGACGCCTTACGCACGGTGGCTCGCGGCGGGTCCTATCTGAGCTCGCAGGTTTCCGACCGTCTGCTGGCACGGATTCAGCGCGGCGATCTGGATACCCACGACCGCAGCCCGCTCGAATCGCTTTCGCCCCGTGAGTTGCAGGTGCTGCGCCTGGTGGCCGAGGGCAAAACCAGCAAGGACATCGCGGTTCTGCTCGACCTCGGCCTGCAGACCGTCCGCAGCTACCGCAAGACCATGATGAAGAAGCTTGGCGTGAACAACGTGGCCGGGCTCACCCAGCTCGCCCTGGCCGCCGGCCTGGCTCACTGGAACACCAACGAACAAAACTCTCCCACGGCCTGAAATTGTAGCGGGCCTTTGGGACAGCCGCGTGCGCGCAATCGGGAAGCCTCCGCCACAAACCAGCCGCGCCGGCGTGTGGCTTGTGCTAACTTGATCGTTGCGTCACCTATGATCGCTCTGTTGCGCGGCACTCTGATCGAGAAGCACCCCAACCAGGCCATAGTCGAGGCCGGCGGCGTGGGCTATGACGTAACAATTCCGGTTTCCACTTTCACCCACCTGCCCGGCCCCGGCGCCGAGGTCCGCCTGCGCATTCACACGCACGTTCGCGAAGACGCTCTGTCGCTCTACGGCTTTCTCACGAGCGAGGAAAAGGCGCTGTTTGAGAAGCTGATCTCGGTCAGCGGCATCGGTCCCACTTTGGCCGTAAAGGTGCTGTCCGGCGTGGCCGCGCCCGAACTGATTGGCGCCATCATCCGCGGCGAAATCGATCGGCTGGTTCGTATCCCCGGCGTCGGCAAGAAGACCGCCGAGCGGATGGTGCTCGAACTGCGCGACAAGATGCCGGCGGTGAGCGGAGGGCTGCCCGAGGCGCCGGCTACCGCCGCGCTCAACGCCGTGGACCAGGACGTCCTTTCCGCTTTGCTGAACCTGGGCTGCGCCCGCCCGCAGGCCGAAGCGGCGGTGCGCAAGGCCAAGTCGGCCGGCGCGCCCGCCGACTTCGAGCCGCTTTTCCGCCGCGCCCTGGAACTGGTACG
>CAZFOP010000472.1:0-3029 GCA_964520085.1 uncultured Solibacteraceae bacterium
GCAGAATGTGATGGTTCAACTGGTCGACCTTGGCGTGGATGGCGTCGAGAACGGCATCGGCATCGGCGCCCTTGCGCAGCAGCACGACGCCCTCGATCACGTCGCCGTCGTCGATCACCTTGCCATCGTTGCGGTGGATCGCCTTACCGATCTGCCCCAGCCGGATTTTCGGCCCCTGCGAAATCGTACCCAGATCCTTGATCCGGATCGGCGTGCCGTTCACCGTCTTGATTACGGTATTGGCGATGTCCTGAACGCCGCGCACGAGGCCGACCGCGCGCACATTGATCTGTTGCAAACCGGCTTCGACGAAGCTGCCGCCGGCGTTGACGTTGTTGTTGGCCAGTTGCTGCTCTACCTGAGCGATGCTGAGGCCATACGCTACAAGCTGGTCCGGGTCGAGCGAAACCTGGTATTCGCGCGTGATGCCGCCGAAGCTGGAGACATCGACCACGCCGGGCACGGACTTGAACTGCTTTTCGAGCGTCCAATCCTCGAGCGACTTCAGCTCCATCAGATCGTACTGCGGGTTGGTGCTCTTCAGCGTGTACCAGTAGATCTGACCGACCGGGCTGTAGTCGGAACCGATCTGCGGTTGCAGCCCGGCAGGCAGGTTGAGCTGCGAGAGCCGCTCCAACACCTTCTGGCGATTCCAGTCGTTGGAGGATTCGTCGTCGAAGATCAGCATCAGGCTGGAGAGGCCGAACAGCGAAGTCGAGCGCAGATGCTCCAGGTGCGGGATGCCGTTCATCACGATTTCGATCGGGATGGTGACCTGCTGCTCCACTTCTTCGGCGGCGTGCCCCGGCCACTGCGTGATCACCTGCACATAGTTGTTGGCTACGTCGGGATAGGCCTCGACCGGCAGATTGTGGAAGGAAATGGCGCCCCAGATCAGCAGCAGGAAAGCGGCCACGGTAACCAGGAAGCGATTGTTGAGGGCGAAATCGATCAGGCCGCGAACCATGCGAAGATTCCTATCGCTCCATCGTGCGCCTTAGCACGCGAGCGTTCGAGACTGCGCAAACCGTGGGCATCACTTCCCAAACCGGGGAAACCTGGACATGGGTTTTGGATTTCCGGATCTATTGTAGCTGGTGGCATGTGGCGCGCCGCAGCATTTGTCCCGCACTGGATCGGAATTGAGTGCGCGCGACTGGAGAGCGGCAGGTGCGCGGGGCGATGCGTGGCCTGTTCAGGCTAAGACACGCCACGCTTCAGTCCGTCCACTCGACTGCTAAGCGCACCAGGGTGCGCACGGGCAAACCGGTGGGGCCCTTTGGCATGTGCGGCTGGGCCTCCTCCAAGTAGGCGGTGCCGGCGATATCCAGGTGAACCCACGGGGTATCTTCGGCGAATTCTCTCAGGAAAATCGCCGCGGTGACGGCGCCGCCCCAGCGCGAACCGATGTTGGCGATGTCGGCGAAGGGGGTCTTCAGACCCTCCTGGTAATCGTCGTCGAGCGGCATCGGCCACATGCGCTCTCCTTCGGCACGGGCTGCGCGCAGCACGCGGTCGCGCATGGCATCGTTATTCGAGAACAGGCCCACATGGATGTGGCCCAGCGCGACCACGATGGCGCCGGTGAGCGTGGCCGCATCCACCAGGTGGGTGCAGCCCTGCCGGCGCGCGTAGGCCAGCGCGTCGGCCAGAATCAAACGGCCTTCGGCATCGGTATTCAAGACCTCAATGGTTTTGCCGGACATAGCTGTTACGATATCTCCGGGGCGCTGCGCGCGGCTACCGGGCATATTTTCGACGCAGGGAACGAAGGCCGTCACCGCGATCGGCGGTTTCAGTTGGGCAATGGCGCGCATGGCGCCGAGCATGGCCGCGCCGCCGCACATATCGTACTTCATCTTCTCCATCCCCTCGGAGGGTTTGATGGAGATGCCGCCGGTGTCGAACGTGACGCCTTTGCCGACTAGGCCAAGGTGCGCCGATGACGCAGCCTGTTGCGGCCGGTAGCGGATGACGATGAGCGCGGGCGGTGCGGCGCTGCCCTGCGCCACGCCGAGCAGCGCGCCCATGCCGAGGCGTTCGAGTTCGCTGCGTTCGAGCACCTCGCACTCCAGTCCTTGTTGCTGGGACATCTCGCGAGCGGCTGCGGCCATTTGGAGCGGAGTGAGAAGGTTGGCAGGCTCGTTCGCCAACGCGCGCGTGAAGTTCTGCGATTCCGCCAGCACCTGGCCGCGCGATACCGCGGCGTCGAGCTCGGCCGCGCCGTCCGGGCACACCACGGCGAACGAGGCGAGCGCTTTCTTATCGTTGCCGGTCTTATGGCGATCGGGCTCGAAATCGCCGAGGATGGCGCCTTCGACGGCGGCCGATGCGAACTCGGCGCCGGTCCGGTTGCCCTCGAGCAGCACCGCGGCCGACAGCACCTTCTTCTCCTTGAGGAAGCGGACCGACGCGGCCACCAGCTTGCGCAACGCGGCGGCGTCGAAACGCGCCGCCTTGCCGGCGCCGGCCAGTAGCACGCGTGTGGCAGCGACGCCAGCCGGGTTGTGCAGCAGTGTGAATTCGGCCGCCTTGCCGGCGACTTCGCCGGATTCGGCGAATGGCGCGGCGCCGAAGCGCGATTCCTTCTCGCCTTCGAGCACCGGGACGATGAGAGCGCCGGTGGCAACCTGCGCGGCGGGGATTCGTTCGAGCGTGATCTGCATCAGCTACGATTGTCCCCAACCGAAGCGCGGCTTGCAAATGCGGACCCGCGCGCCGGTTACAATACGTCACTATGGACAGCAATTCCTTGCAAGGACGCACGGCGCTGATCACGGGAGGCAACCGGGGGCTGGGAAAGGCAATCGCGCTCGAGCTCGGCGCGGCTGGCGCGCGGCTGGCGCTGGTGGCTCGCGATAGAGCGGCGCTCGAGGCCACTGCGGCCGAGATCCGCGGCGGCGGAGCCGAGGTGGAAGTTTTCCTCGCGGACGTGACCGACGAGCGGCAGGTACGGCAGTTGGAGCGCGATGTGCTGGCCCTCTTCGAACACGTGGACATACTGGTGAATAATGCCGGCACCAACGTGC
>CAZFOP010000473.1:0-3026 GCA_964520085.1 uncultured Solibacteraceae bacterium
GTTTGATTCCTCGCTGACGCAACGTTTACGTTCTCCGCAGCAGACGTAGGAACGGAAGACTCCCCCATAGGCTCTTGATGTCCCGGTCGCCCCGAGGTAAGTTCTAAGTAGCTACCGATATTGCCTAATATCGGTAGCCATGTGGACATTACCTCTTGGCGGCGAGGACATCAAGCGAAATGTCGAAGGGCTGGGTCTGACTGAAACGACATTGGCGAGATGCATCGCCAGCAATCCACGTGGCTTGGGCGCGCTTCCCCCAACGCCGTCTGGGGGCCGTGTGCGTCTGGCGAGCGCAAAGAGGCAAGGTGCGGATCAGTGCGGCAATCTGCATTTCCGGCTAAAATAGGGTCTCGAAAAGCTTTTGCAAAATGCAGAATCTTCAAAAGTGGTGCGGGTGTCGACCGGCGAACCGATTGTCAATCGGTCCTGGGCCGCTCAGCAAACGGTCCCTGCCGGATGGTGGATTAACGACGTGGCCCGCAAACCAGCAGGTAGTCTGAGTTTTGCGAGAGCCTCCAGAGTCAAGAGGAAACGATCATGAAGAGCGCGACCGTGGCATTGTTAGAGTTTTTGGTTATCGGGGTAGCCGCTGGACAGCCCCCGCAGTACGCATCCCTCGCCGATCAATCCAATAAGCCGGTCCAGGCCATTAGTTACCGGGTTGGTGGAGGCGCGACAGCAGTTACCCTGATCGGAACCGGCGCGGTCCCCCAAGCTTACGGCGAAGCAAGAGTGGAGGCCAAGACGGGAGCGACGTATATCGAGGCGGACGTCAAGAGTCTGGCTCAACCGACAACGTTCGGCGCCGCTTTTCTTACTTATGTGCTGTTCGCGGTGTCCCCGGAGGGAAGCACTTATAACCTGGGTGAAATTCGGATCAACAACGTCGGGGAAGGCTCGCTCAAGACGAGCACTCAGTTGCAGGCCTTCTCATTGTTCGTCACAGCGGAGCCGTACTTCGCCGTTCACCAGCCCAGCGAGATTCTGGTGCTAAAGAATGAGATCCGGAAAGACACGAAAGGGGTGGTTCTGCCGGTCCACGAGTACACTTTGATGGCGCGCGCCCAGTATCAGCGGCTGGGCAATCCGCTCGCGTTGACGGTTGACCTTAAGCACGTTCCGTTGGAGATGTATGAAGCGCGCAACGCGGCCGAAATTGCCAAGTCGCATCGCGCGGAGCAGTACGCGCCGGACATTTTCGCTACACTGAGCGCGAGTTTAAAGACAGCCGAAGATGCTTTGGCACGGAAGGCTGGCAATAAGGAGATCATCTCGGCTGCGAGACAGGCGGTGCAGTTCGCGGAAGACGCTCGGGCCCTCGCCGTTAAACGGCAGCAGGAGGAGCATATCGCGCAGGAGCGCGAGGCGGCTGCCGCCGGGGCCAAGGCCGAAGCCGAGGCCAAAGCGGCCGCCGAGGCAGCGGAAGCCAAACGGATGGCCGATGCGGAAGCACAGCGGCAGGCTGAACTGGCTGCCGCCCGCGAGGCGAGCTTAAAAGCAGAAGCGGAACTCGCCGCCGTCAAAGCCAAGATGGAAGCGGACGCTCAGGAAGCAAAGGCGAAAGCCGAGGCCGACGCGCTGGCCAAGGCCAAAGCTGACGCGGAGGCATTGGCGGCACAGACCAAAGCCGAGGCCGACGCAAGGGAGGCCAAAGCGAATGCCGAGGCCGAGGCTCTGAGGGCGAGGGAAGAGGCAGCCAAGGCCGAAGCCGAACAGGCCCGCCAAGCCGCCGAGGCTCTCCGCGCCCAGCTGCTGGAACAGTTCAATCGCATCCTCGATACCCGGGACACGCCGCGTGGACTGGTGGTCAACATGGCCGATGTGCTATTCGACACCGCCAGATTCGACCTTCGACCGATCGCCCGGGAAAAACTGGCGAGGTTGTCCGGCATTGTGCTGGCGCATCCGGGATTGAATCTCGACATTGAAGGACACACCGATAGCACCGGGAGCGACGAGTTCAACCAAAAACTGTCGGAGCAGCGAGCTGACACCGTTCGAAAGTACCTGATCGAACAGGGATTGCCGGATTCCAGTTTGACCGCCGCGGGATTTGGCAAGTCGATGCCGGTGGCCGACAATAGCACGGCGGCGGGCCGCCAGCAGAACCGGAGGGTGGAAATCATCGTTTCGGGAGAAGTTATCGGTCGGAAGATCGGTAAGTAGTTCGGCGTACCGGCGACCTCAGACGACGCGCCCGAACGCGAGTAGCCCGCTTTTCCGCAGCCGCCCGCTACGCGACGTGCGACGCTTGAGCATGAGCGAGAAGCCAGCGAAAGCACGGACGGCGCTGGCGTCGTCGGCGCATCCCTGCGATCAGCGTGGCGTCAGCATCGCGCCCGATATGTGGTGATATCGGCCTCTTTCTTTTCGGACCGCTGCAAAACCCCCGCCACGGCGACCACATCCGCGGGGGGATCCTGGCCATAGCGGAATTTCGCGCTCCAGGGCCAAACCTCCGAGTAGCGCGGCGCCCGCTCAGAGCGGGCCCCGGCGGTGGCGACGATTACCACTGCACGGCACCGCCGCTGTTCTCATTGCTTGAAGTCGTCCAGATTCGGCGAACAGCACGGAGTCCGAACCGGCTTGCGGATCATTATCTCCGTGCGCGTGAAATTACCATCGTATAGTTGCAGGAGCCACCGTCCGTCAACGGCGATCGCAGGCTCGCTCGGTGGTTTGTAACCGCGTTCCATTACCGTCCGGTACACCTTCTGCACATCCAGCGTGCCTAACGCATAGTGATGAAGCACGCCAAGGTCCCGCGGAGAGGGCGTGGTTGTGGTCACCATGTATTCCACCCAATCGTATCCGTCGGGGACCATCATCGAAATCCACTCGGCGCGATCTCCCGTCCGTCCACCCATCCACTGCAGACGAAATCCAAGGATGTCTTTGTAGAAGCTGTCGGCCTTTGCCGGATCGACCACGCGAACGCCAACGTGCAGTACGTGGTCTGAAATGCGCCTGTCGGATAGATACTTGCCGAAATTGCGGCTGTGGATGGAGCCTGGCAGGTACTC
>CAZFOP010000474.1:0-3019 GCA_964520085.1 uncultured Solibacteraceae bacterium
CGGCGTCGGACTTTCTTCGGTGGTGGGCCTCTTCTTTGGCATCTATCCGGCGCGCAAGGCGTCCAAGCTGGACCCCATCGAGGCCCTGAGGGCGGAGCACTAACGGTGACGAAACTCGCGTTCCTGAACGGATTGAAGCTGGCGCTGGATACTATTTGGGGCCACAAGCTGCGCGCGTTTCTCACCGTGCTGGGCGTGATCATCGGGACCGGCACCATTATCGGCGTCAGCGGCATCCTCACCGGCTTCGATGCCTCGATTTCGAATGTGCTGCGCAGTTTCGGTCCCAATTCGATCATCGTCTTCAAGTTCCCCGTCGGCCCGCGCGTCGGTAACCTGAGCCCGGAAGAACGCACGCGCAAGGACCTAGCCTACGCCAACGCCGTTCACATCAAGGAGCGCTGCACCGCCATCGAGGACGTATCGCCCATGCTCTTCCCGAACAAGAGCGTCAACGTGCGTTTCAAAGGTAACGACATGTACGATGTCAACCTGATGGGTGTGGAGGAGGCTTACGCGCGCGGCGGGCAAGTGGACATTCACCTGGGGCGATTCTTCGCCGACGAAGAAGGCCGGCGCCATATGCCGGTGGCCGTGGTGGGCGCCGATATCGAAAAGGGCCTCTATGCGCACGTGGACCCGATTGGCAAGACTATCCTGGTGGACGGCCACGAGTTACTGGTGGTCGGCACCATGCTGCACCCGGCCGCTTCCTTTTTTGGCGATACCGATAACCGCGTGCTGGTTCCCTACGGCATGATGCGCAAAATGTACCCGAACGCCAGGGAGCTTGCCATCGTGACGACGGCTTACGATGGCAAGCTGCCGGAAGCGCTCGACGAGGTGCGCACCGTGTTGCGCATCGATCGCCGCGTGCCTTATAGCAAGCCCGATAACTTCGCGCTCTCCACAGCCGAACAGATGGTCGCCGACTTCCGCCAGATTACCTCCATCACATATATCGTGATGGCCGTGTTGAGCTCGATCGGCCTGCTGGTGGGTGGCATTGGCGTGATGAACATCATGCTGGTATCGGTGACGGAGCGTACCCACGAGATCGGCGTCCGCAAGGCCATCGGTGCGCGGACCAGGGACATCCTGATTCAGTTTCTGCTCGAAGCGACCGTGTTCACCGGTCTGGGCGGCATCGCCGGTATCCTGTTCGGCTGGTTGATTTCGCTGATCAGCCGCCTGATATTCACCTCCATCCCAGCCACCGTCCCGCTCTGGGCCGCCATCACGGGCGTGGTGGTGTCGGTCGCCACCGGCCTCTTCTTCGGCATCTGGCCCGCCAACAAAGCCGCCCGCCTGGACCCGGTGGAAGCGCTGCGGCACGAGTAAGTATCCGCCCCAACAGTTGTACCAGCTTAGGGCTGTGGCGTTCCGCTGCAGGTGGCCATCCAATCTTCCAGCTCTTGCGGGAGCGGAGAGACAACAGCGACGGGTTCGCCGTCGGCGGGGCGGAAGAAACGGATGCGATGGGCGTGCAGGAAGTAGCGGCCTAACGAAGGGCGTCCAGGGACCTGGGCGGGCGCGCCATAGAGCGTGTCGCCGGCGACGGGGTGGCCAACGCTGGCCAGATGTACGCGGATCTGGTGCGTGCGGCCGGTACCGATTTTCACTTCCAGAAACGTGAAGCCGGGCAGACGCGCGGTAACGCGGTATTCGGTGTGCGCCGAGCGGCCGTCGCGAAGGCGCGCCGTCATCCGCGTGCGGTGGATGGGGTCGCGCGCGATCGGACGGTCGATGACGCCACTTTCCCGCTTCACCGAGCCATGCACCAGCGCCAGGTAGACCTTTTCCACGCGGCGGCTGGAGAACTGGACGGCCAGTTTGCGGTGCGCGGCATCGTTCTTGGCAACCAGGATTACGCCGCTGGTGAAGCGGTCGAGACGATGCACGATGCCCGGCCGCATCTCGCCGCCAACGCGCGACAGCGCGCCGAAGCGGTGCAGCAGCGCGTTCACCAGCGTCCCGGAATGCACACCGGCGCCGGCGTGAACCACCATGCCAGCGGGCTTATCGACGGCCACCACGTCGTCATCTTCATAGAGGACGGTGAGCGGAATCTCCTCCGGCTCGGCGCGCAGGGGCGGAGGATCGGCCGGTTCCACCTGGATGGCTTCGCCGCCACGAACCGTGTAGGAAGCGCGAGCTGGCGCGCCATTCACCAGTACGCGGCCAGTGCGGATCCACTCCTGAATGCGGGAGCGGCTGAATTGCGGCAGGCGTTCATGCAGTACGTTGTCGAGGCGCCGGCCGGCTTCGGCGCGATCGGCGGTGAAGTCCGCCATAAGTTCCTATGTCGAGTTGTCCCCGGACGTGGCCTCAGGCGGAGACGATTCCGAGGCCTGCGACAGAAGCGGTCGCCGGTCGTAGAACTGCACCCGGCAGAACCTGCAATGGTACAGGTTGCCGTGAGAAAGCCGTTCGAACAGGTTCCACAAGCCGCCCTGCACGTGATCGATCACATCGGGCTCGCCGAGGCGCGTCAAGCGGAGAGTACCGCACTTTGGGCAACGCGCGTTCGGCCCGAAATGGAGCCGGAAAGGCCGCGGCATCTGCTGCTCCCGCTCGCATAAGCAGCATTGAAAGATCGCCAGGTAGGAAATTCGCTCGATCGGCGTACGGTGAATCCGCCGCACCTTCCCTCCGCAATAAATGCACTTTCGCACCGGGTTCCGACCATAGTTGTAGCTCAATTTGCGGAACCGGCACAACTGGGGTCACAATAGGAAGACCGTCCTTTTTCACCCGAATCAAGTCCTTATGCTCGACAGAATCACCGTGCACGGTGCGCGGCAGCACAATCTGAAGAATATCGACGTGGAGATTCCGCGCAACGCGCTGACGGTGATCACCGGTCTGAGCGGGTCGGGGAAATCGTCGCTGGCGTTCGATACCATCTACGCCGAGGGCCAGCGCCGCTATGTGGAGACGCTCTCCACGTACGCGCGACAGTTTCTCGACCAGATGGAGCGGCCGGACGTGGATTCGGTGGACGGCCTCAGCCCGGCGA
>CAZFOP010000475.1:0-3019 GCA_964520085.1 uncultured Solibacteraceae bacterium
GGTAACCGATGAAGCCGAAGGGACTGCTGGTAGCCGTCGTTCTTTTGGCTGTGTTAGGCGGCGCCATATGGTACTCGAATAAGAAGCAGGCGCAGAAAGAAAAAACGCCTGCCGATGCGAGTCCCAAGATCGTGTCGATTCCGGAAGACCGGTTCCGTGAAGTACAACTGCAGAAGGCCGGCGCCGCCCCAATCATTCTGAACCGCGACACCGGCAAGTGGGCGCTTACCGCTCCGCAGCCGTTTCCGGCCGATCCAGAAGCCGCCGCGTCGCTGCTTACGTCGCTCTCTTCGGTGAGCGCAGACAAGACCATTGACGATAACGCCACGGACCTGGCCGGTTACGGGCTGACCAGCCCTTCCCTGCAGGTGCAGATGATCGAGAAGGATGGCAAGCATGTGGAACTCGACATTGGCGACGACACCCCAACCAACTCGGGCGCCTATGCCAGGGTGTCCGGCGACCGCCGCGTTTACATGGTGGCCAGCTCCCTCAAGACCAGCCTCGATAAGACTGTCGACGACCTCCGCGACAAACGCCTGATGATTTTCGATTCCGACAAGCTGACCCGCGTGAAACTGGCCGCCAAGGGGACGGCGCCGCCGATCGTATTCGGCAAGAACGGTCAGAACGAATGGCAGATTGTGGAGCCGCGCCCGCTGCGCGCCGATAGCGGCCAGGTGGACGTTCTGCTCGGCAAGCTGCGCGACGCCAAGATGGATCTCGCCGCGGCTCCGGACGACGCGGCCAAGAAGTTTACTTCCGCCGCCACGGTGGCGCTCGCTCTGGTTACCGATAGCTCCGGCGCCCAAGCCATGGAAGTTCGCAAGGACAAGGACAATAACTACTACGCCCGCAGCTCCGCTGTGCCCGGCGTGTATAAGATCTCCGCCGATGTCGGCGAGGGGTTGAACAAGAGCCTGGACGATTTCCGCAATAAGAAGCTGTTCGATTTCGACTTCAGCGATCCCACGAAGCTCGACATCAAGAACGGCGCCGCCGCCGTGACTTACTCGAAGAGCGGCGAAAAGTGGACCGCGGGAGCTAGGAACCTGGATAACGCGAGCGTGCAGAGCCTGATCGATAAGCTGCGCGATTTGACGGCCACGAGGTTTGTCGAGCAAGGCGGCGGCCAGCCCGTATTCGATGCCAGCGTCACCTCGAACAGCGGCAAGCGGAATGAGCGAGTGATTGTGAGCAAGCAGGGTGACAAATATTTCGCGCAACGCGAAGGCGAGCCGAGCATCTATGAATTGGATGCCAAAGCCGTCGAGGATCTCGAAAGAGCGGCCACCAATGTGAAAGAGCCCGCGCCCGATCCGAAGAAGAAGAAATTTGTCACGAGTTTTGTCCACTAGTGAACGCAGCCAAGCGAGGATTGGAGAGCAAGACTTTCGTTCTTCATCTGTGTTCATTCATGGCAACTAATTCTTCGTAGGCTCTTAGCGGCACACCACTGGGAACCATGAACGGTCTTCTCACCGATTTTTACGAGCTCACCATGGCGGCCGGATATTTCCAGGCCGGTAAGGCAACGGAAATAGCCACCTTCGAGTTCGCCATCCGCCGTTTGCCGCCCAACCGAAATTATGTCCTGGCCGCCGGGTTGCCTCAGGCAGTGGATTACCTGCTGAATTTAGGCTTCGTCGACGAAGAGATCGAGTATCTGCGCGGCCTGCCGCAGTTGTCCCGCGCGCCGCGCGAATTCTTCGATTACCTCCGCGACTTTCGATTCACCGGCGACCTGTTTGCCGTGCCGGAAGGAACGCCGCTATTTGCCGGTGAGCCTCTGCTGGCCGTGCGCGCGCCCGTCATCGAGGCGCAATTGCCGGAGACCTTCCTGTTGTCCGCGGTGAGCTTCCAGACTCTGGTCGCCAGCAAGGCGGTGCGCCTGGTGGCCGCGGCCGAGGGCCGGCCGGTCGTCGAATTCGGTACGCGGCGCGCACACACTCCCGAAGCCGGCGTCCTCGGCGCGCGCGCCGCCTACCTGGGCGGCTGCGCAGCCACCAGCAACACGCTGGCCGGCTTCCACTTTTCGATTCCCGTCGCCGGCACGGCGGCTCACTCCTGGGTGATGTCGTTCAACGGCGAAGAGGCCGCGTTCCGCAAACTGCAAGTCACGCTGGGAGAGAACGTCGTGCAGGTGCTGGACACTTACGACGTGGCCGAGGCCGCGCGGCGAGTGGCGGCGTTAGGGGCGCCGCTGTGGGGCGTACGCATCGATAGCGGCGATTTTCTCGCCGGCGCGCGGCAGGTGCGCACTATCCTCGACGCGGCCGGCCTCAAAGAGGCGCGGATCATGGTGAGCGGAGATCTGGACGAATACCGCGTCCGTGAGCTCGTGGCCGCGGGCGCGCCGATCGATGTCTTCGGCGTCGGCACGCAGCTTTCTGTTTCCGCCGATGCACCCTCGCTCAGCGGCGTTTACAAAATGGTGGAACTCGAAATCGGCGGCATCAAGCGCTACACCGCCAAGTACAGCGACGACAAGCACAGCATTCCAGGCGCTAAGCAGATCTTCCGCGACGTCGCGCGCGACGTGGTGGCGCGCTCCGGCGAGTGCGGGCGCGGCGAAGCGCTGCTGCGGCCGGTGATCCTCGCTGGCCGTCTGGTGGAACGCCTACCTGGACTGGAGGAAGCGCGCCAGCACGCCAGCGAATCCGTGGCCCGCCTTGCTCCCGCGCTGCGCCAACTGGAAACGGTCGAGCCCTGGCCGGTGATTTACAGCCGCGAGTTGCGCGCGCTGACGGAGCAAACGCGTTTGAATCTGCTGGGGACGCCGCCGCTCACATAAGCAAAGCCAGGTGGCTTTCCCGCGCCCGCCCAAAACGTGATTAAATCATTTCATCTGGACCGCGCGGTTCGGAGAGGAGATCCCATGTTGCCGCGAATCCTTGTGATTGCAGTTTTGTCCGCCGCGATGGCTGCTGCGCAGCACGGCGGAGGCGGAGGATTACCAACGGGAGCCGCGGCGACCGACGGCGGCGGTTGGGGCTCCGCTCACGCGGACAGGCTGAGT
>CAZFOP010000476.1:0-3015 GCA_964520085.1 uncultured Solibacteraceae bacterium
TCTACGGCTACGTTCATCTGCCCTGCCGCGTGGAAATCAACGCGCGCCTGGCGCCAGAAATGGAGCAAAGCCTTGGCTGAATTTACCGGTGAGCGTCTGATCCCCGGTCAGGTGGACGTCGATCTGCTGAACGAACACATGGCCCGCTATGCTTTCGCGGCGCGGCTGGCGCACGGTAAGCGGGTGCTCGACGCCGGCTGTGGTGCCGGCTACGGCTCGGCCGAGTTGGCCGGCCAGGCCGTTTCGGCGACTGGCGCCGACGTAGCATCCGATGCCGTCGATTTTGCCCGCGCCAACTACCGCCTGCCCAACCTCGCCTTCGAGCGGGCTTCCTGCGAGCGGCTGCCGCATCCCGATGGCTGCTTCGACCTCGTGGTGGCTTTCGAGGTCATCGAGCATCTCGAAGGCTGGCGCGAGTTTCTGCTCGAAGCTCGCCGCGTGCTCGCCCCCAGTGGCCAGTTGGTCGTCTCCACACCCAACAAGCTGTATTACACGGAATCGCGCGGCGCGGACGGCGCCAACCCGTTCCACGTTCACGAATTCGATTTCGAGGAATTCCGCGGCGCGCTCGAAGCCGTTTTCCCACACGTTACGCTGTTCCTCGAGAATCACGTCGAGGGCGTTACGTTTCAGCCGCACCAGCCCGGCGACACGATCGAAACCCGCGTCGATGCCGGCGATGCGCTGCCTGACGAATCGCATTTCTTCCTCGCCGTCTGCGCCCACCGCCCGCAGGTCGGCAACCCGACCTTCGTCTACGTGCCGCGCGCCGCCAACGTGCTGCGCGAGCGCGAGCGCCACATCGGCCTGCTCGATGGCGAACTCGCCCAGAAGAACCAGTGGCTCGAAAAGGCCCAGCAGGATCTCGCCGCGTTCGAGATCGAGCAGCGCAAACTGCTGGGCGACCTCGCAAAGAGCAACCAGTGGGCCGACGCGCTCAACCGCGAACTCGACGAACGCCGCGCGCGAGTGGAAGAGCTGCAACAGGAGCTTGCCCGCGAGCAGGAAAACGCTCAGGAGCAGATACGCGGCATGGAGCGGCAATTCGCCAGCCTGGAGCAGGATCTGGTCCGGAAGATCGAGTGGGCGCGCAACCTCGAGGCCTCGCTCGAAAAGGAGATCGCCGAAAAGAAACGCGCTGTCGATATGCTGCACTCGACCGAAGCCGACCTGGCGGACCGCACCGCCTGGGCGCAGCGCCTGGAAGCCGAAATGACGGGGTTGCGCGAGGAGCTGGCGCGCGTCTCCGGCCAATTGGCGCTCTACCAGACGTCGCGCTGGGTCAAGCTGGGCAAGAAGGTCGGTCTCGGCCCGGTCGTCACCGCCAGTTGACATGCTCTTCCTCAAACGCCTGCTGCGTGCGCTGCCGCTGCTGATACTCTCGCCCGTGCTGGTGGTCGCGAGCCTGCTCGCGCTCTGGCTCGCCGACGTTTTTTCGTTCCTGCTGCGCAAGGCGCCCGGATCGCCGGTCGATCCGGCGCCGCCCACGCCAACCGCGGCCAGCGTCGTCATCCCCAATTGGAACGGCCGCGATCTGCTCGCCCGCTTTCTGCCGTCGGTGGTCGCCGCGCTGGAAGCCAACCCCGCCAACGAAATCATCGTGGTCGACAACGGATCCACCGATGACAGCGCCGCTTTTGTGCGGGCGAGTTTTCCGCGGGTCAAACTGCTGGCCCTGGATTGCAACCTCGGCTTCGGCGGCGGCTCCAACGCGGGCTTCCGCGCGGCGAAGAACGATGTCGTCGTCCTGTTCAACAACGACATGCGCGTGGAGCCCGGTTTCCTCGCGCCCCTGCTCGAAGGCTTCGCCGATGCGGCGGTCTTCGCCGTCTCCTGCCAGATCTTCTTCAGCGACCCTGCAAAGATTCGCGAGGAAACCGGCCTCACGCAGGGCTGGTGGCAGGATGGCGCGCTGCATGTGCGGCACCGGGTCGATCCGGCGGTTACTGGGCTGTTTCCCTGTTTCTACGGCGGCGGAGGGTCCTGCGCTTTCGACCGCCGCAAGTTCCAGGAACTGGGTGGTTTCGATCGCCTGTTCGCGCCCTTCTATTTCGAAGATACCGACCTCGGCTACCTGGCCTGGAAGCGTGGCTGGAAGGTGCTCTACCAGGCACGCAGCGTGGTCCACCATGAGCACCGCGGCACCATCGGCAAGACCTTCGGCGCGGATTACATCCAGAGCGTGGTCAAGCGGAATGCGCTGCTGTTCGCCTGGAAGAACATTCACGAGTGGCGGCGCCTGGCCTCCCATTTTGCGTTCGCGTGGGCGGGCGCGCTGCTCAGCGTGATTTTCGGCGAGGTGACCGGCCGGCCCACTTTCGCCGCCCTGGGCCGCGCATTTCTGCGATTGCCCTCGGCCATGCGCTCGCGCTGGCGGGCACGCGCGCTCGCGGCGGTCGATGACACGGAAGCCTTCCGGCGTCCCTTGGGTGGCTATTTCCGCGATCGTTTTGGCGCGTTGCCCGCCGCTCCCGAACGGCTGCGCGTGCTATTCGTTTCGCCCTATCCGATCTGCCCGCCCACACACGGCGGCGGCGTCTTCATGTACCAGACGCTGCGCGAACTTGCCGGCCTGGCCGAGGTGCACGTCGCTGGTCTGCTCGATTTCGCGTGGCAGGAAAAGGACAATCTGGAACTCCGCCAGTTCTGCGCCTCGGCCGAATGGCTGGTGCGTCCCAGCGGCCGCGTCACCGGCGGCGGCCCGCTCACGCCATTCGCCGTGCGCGAATTTCAAAACGAAGACTTGGAATGGTTGATCCACCGCCAGATCTACCTGCAGTCAATCGACGTCGTCCAGCTCGAATACACCGTGCTAGCGCAGTATCGCTGCGACTTCCGCCGCATCGCGGTGGCGCTGTTTGAACACGACATCTATTTTCAGTCCGTCGGCCGCGGCCTTGGCCACATGGCGGGCATCGCCGCCGAGTTGAAGGCGCGCGGCGAATATCTGCGCGCGCTGCGCTACGAATTGCGCACGCTGCCCCACTTCGACCAGGTGCAGGTGTGTACGGCGGC
>CAZFOP010000477.1:0-3015 GCA_964520085.1 uncultured Solibacteraceae bacterium
GCCAGCAGCGGGTTGATGTCGATTTCCTTGATCCAGCGCTGCTCGGCCACCAGCGTGCTGAAGCGAACCATTAGCAACTCGAGCGCCGCCAGATCGACCGGCTTGCGTCCGCGCACCCCCTTGAGCGCCTTGTAAATCTTGGTCTGCTCCATCATGCGGCGCGCCAGCGTGGTGTTGAGCGGCGGAAGCGCTAGGGAGCGGTCCTTGAACACTTCGACTAGTTGCCCGCCGGTGCCGAACAGCAGCACCGGTCCGAACTGCGGATCCAGACTCGATCCGACAATCAACTCATAGGCATCCTGGAGCCGCACCATCGGCTGCACTGTGACGCCCTGAAAATGCTCCGCGCCGACCTTTTCCGCGACTGACGATTGAATCGTGGCGAAGGCCTTCTCAACGGCCTGGGCGTCGCCCAAATTGAGCTGCACGCCGCCGACGTCGGTCTTATGGGTGATGGTCTCCGAGTACAGCTTGAGCACCACCGGATAGCCGATCTTGCCGGCGGCCTGAACCGCCGCCGCGGCATCGGCTGCAATGATCGTCGCGGCGGTGGGGATGCCATACGCCGCTAACACCTGCTTGGATTCCGCTTCGGTGAGGATGGTGCGGCCAGCCTGGCGCGATGTCTCGACGATTTGGCCGACCAGCGCACGATCCGGAGCCCAATCCGCCGAGTCCTCGGCCAGCGCCGGGGTTTCGTACAAGCCGCGCAGGTTATAGCTGTATTGCCACATGTAATTGAAAGCGCGCGCGGCGGTGTCGGGGTAAGGGAAAGTGGGGATGTTGGCTCGGTTCAATATCTCCTCGCCCGCAGCCACGTCCACGCCGCCCATCCAGCTTGCCAGTACCGGCTTGCCTTCCTGTTTCGCCAATGGCTTCAACTGCTCGGCGATCTGCGTGGGATCGGTCATCGCCTGCGGCGTCAGGATTACCAACATGCCGTCGGAATTGGGGTCTTTGGCGGCGATCTCAAGCGCTTTGGCGTAACGCTCCGGGGAAGCGTCGCCGATAATATCGACCGGATTGCCGTGGCTCCAGGTGGCCGGCAGCACACCGTTAAACGCTTCGATGGCTTCATGGGAAAGCTCGGCCAGCTCGCCGCCGCCCATGATCAGTGCGTCGGTAGCCAGCACGCCCGGACCGCCCGCATTGGTGACGATGGTCAGCCGCGGGCCCTGCGGCCGGGGTTGCTTCGATAAAACTTCGGCCATGTAAAACAGATCGGCGATGTTGGCTACGCGCAGCACACCGCAGCGCCGGAAAGCCGCCTCCAGCACTTCGTCGGACCCAGTAAGCGCTCCGGTGTGGGATGCCGCCGCCTTGGCTGCTGCCGCGCTACGTCCCGGCTTGATGATGATGATCGGCTTGTTCAGCGCCACTTCGCGCGCGGCGGAAATGAACGAGCGCGCATTGCCGATCGACTCCATGTAGCAAACGATGGATTTGGTTTTCGGATCGTTGCCCAGGTGATAAATCAGATCGCCCCAGCCGACGTCCACCATCGAGCCCACCGAAACGAAGGCGCTGAAGCCCACCATTTCCTTGAGGCTCCAATCCAGCACCGCCGTGCACAACGCGCCGCTCTGGCTGATGAACCCGACCGAGCCGGGGCGCGCGATGGTTGTGGCGAACGTGGCGTTCATGCCGGTAAGCGGGGCCATCACGCCCAGGCAGTTGGGGCCGACCACGCGGATGCCGGCCGCCTGCGCCGCGGCCAGCAACTGCCGCTCCAGCGCCGCGCCTTCGGCACCGACTTCCTTGAAGCCGGCCGAAATCACGATTGCGCCGCGTACGCCGTTCTCGCCACACTCGGTGATCAAGCCTGGAATGGATGGCGGCGGCGTCACGATTACCGCCAGATCGACGCTCTCCGGGATTTCCGAAATCGACTTGTAGGCCTTTACCCCCAACACGCTGGGCCGCTTCGGATTCACCGGGTAGACCGTGCCGCCAAAGGGCGACGTCACCAGGTTCCACAACAGCGTCCGGCCCACCGAGTTGGCCGTCTCGGTGG
Source organism: uncultured Solibacteraceae bacterium (assembly GCA_964520085.1). Lineage (GTDB taxonomy): Bacteria > Acidobacteriota > Terriglobia > Bryobacterales > Bryobacteraceae > Bog-375. The sequence continues at coordinate 2,015 of CAZFOP010000477.1, forward strand.
CGCCAATCACCGCCACACTCTTGGGAGAGAAAAACACCTCCAGCGGCTGGTGCACCGGGCTCAGCTTCTTCTTGCGCGTGGTCTTATTGGTGGCTTGCATGTTGGTCGCCCTCCGCCTGCGCACCGAAGGCGGCTCGATTCAACGCGTCCACCACGTCGGAAAGGTGCAGGCCGTTCTTGCGCGCCACCGTCTCGATCGCACAGTCGTCGCAACTGTCGCGAAAATGGAGATTATCGAAGACGGGTCGGGTTGCCGGGTGACGTTGTTTCACGTCACGGATGATCATGTCGCGGCGGATCAGTTCATCGAATCGGAACATAGGCGTGCGAATTGATTGTACTGCACTGCTCGTTCCAAATGAAGCCGCAGGGGCATCGACGAATTGTCGGAGGGCGGGGGGACGGGTCGGGTGAAAACCCTGGAGGATGTGCCAAACCATCAGGCTGGCACGGATATCACGGAGCGGAGCCCCACCTGCCAAGCCCGGCCGGGGGGACCGCCCCCCAGACGCATTCACTTACAGCCCCGCCGCCGGCCACTCTTCGGCTCGGCTTACGGGACCTCACTGCCGCCTGCAAATGCTGGCGGCCCAATCGCTAACTCATGCAAGAGAGACGGCCGCCGCATTATTGGTTTTGGCTCTTTCAACCATGCCGCGGCCATCTCGCCAGTGTATCGTCATCCCAACCAGCCATCCCTTCCGGACTGACGAGCGCCACCACCCGCATCGGGCGGCCGGCGTTCTCAGACGGAAGGTCTAGCTAGCCGCGGATGCAGCCTGTGACAGGCTGTTGTTGGTGATACCCCAAATATTCTTCACCGTGCCGCCGGCACCGATGAAGAGAGCGGACGCGGCCAGTGCCACGAACGCAATCAACAGTGTGTATTCAATCAGGTCCTGGCCTTGTTCGTCATTCCAGAAGTTACGCAGATATGTCATTTCGATTCGCTCCTAAGTCTTGGATCCAAGTTCCGTGATCGGTCGATCACCGGTTGGTGT
>CAZFOP010000478.1:0-3002 GCA_964520085.1 uncultured Solibacteraceae bacterium
CGACCTACGACGGCCTGGCGCTGGCGTGGGCGGTGGTCGAGCACATCCACGCGCGCACCCGGGCCAAGACGCTGTTCGCGACGCACTATCACGAACTGACTGAGCTGGCCGAGCAGCTCGAGGGAGTCGGCAACCTGCGCGTGACGGTGAAGGAAGCGGGCGATCGCATTATCTTCCTGCGCAGAGTGGAGCCGGGCAAGGCCGACCGCAGCTACGGGATTGAAGTGGCGCGGCTGGCTGGCTTGCCTCTGGCCGTGATCGAGCGCGCGCGCGAGGTGCTGAAACTGCACGAGCGCACCGAACACGCGGTGAGTGAAGAACTGGTGAAAGCGGAAGATGAGGGCCCGGTGCAGATCCGCCTCTTCGAACCCGTGGGATACTCGATCGCCGAGCGCGTTCGTGCGCTGGACTTAGACCGTTTGCGGCCGATTGAGGCGCTGGAATTGCTGGCGGAATTGCAGAAAGAGTTGCGGTAGGGCAGACGATCGGTTTTTGTCGTCTGTCAAGGTGTGCGACTGGGCGAGAGATGACAGACCACGAAAGGCGATGGTCTGCCCTACCGGTTCGATGAAATGCGCATTGCGGGCATCATGAGCGGGACATCGCTCGACGGAATCGACGTGGCGATTGTGGAAACGGCCGGGCGCGGGAGGGTGCGCGTGATCGGTTTCCAATCGACCGCCTATCCGGCGGCAGTGCGGAAGCGCGTGCTGGCCGTGTCGAACGCGCCGGCGCACACGGGCGAGGTATCGCGGCTTCACTACGAGTTGGGTGAATTGTACGCGCGCGCGGCGAATCGTGCGATTGAGCGCTTCGGGCCGGTGGACCTGATCGGCTGCCACGGGCAGACGATTTTTCACGAAGGCCGTCGCAACACGCTACAGATCGGAGAGCCGGCCGTGATCGCCGAGCGCACGGGCGTGCCTGTGGTAGCAAACTTCCGGGCGCGCGATATCGCAGCGGGTGGCGAAGGCGCGCCGCTGGTTCCCTACGTCGATTACCTGCTCTTCCGGCATCGGAAACGGACCCGCGTTGCGCTCAACATCGGCGGTATCGCCAATATCACGGTGATTCCGGCGGACGCCGCGCCGCGCGACGTGGTGGCTTTCGATACGGGACCAGGCAACATGGTGATCGACGCGCTGATGCGAGAGCATACGGAGGGCAAGCGGAGTTTCGACCGCGGAGGCAGGCTGGCGGCGTCCGGCCGAATCGATCCAAACCTACTCGACGATCTCTTGAGCGACGCGTACTATCGCCGCAATCCGCCGAAGAGCACCGGGCGCGAGCAGTACGGCGCGGAGTTTGTGGCACGGATGAAGCGATCGAAACTGCCGATGCTCGACTTGATCGCCACGGCGACCGCGTTGACCGCAGCCACCATCGCGATTGGCGTGCGGAGGAGTGGCGCAGCGGCCTCCGAGCTGATCGTCTCCGGTGGTGGTGCGCACAATCCGCGCATCATGGCGCAACTCGCCGCGTTCCTGCCGGAAGCGGCGCTGGCGACGACGGCCGATTACGGGATCGATATCGACGCGAAAGAGGCGGTGGCGTTCGCCATGCTAGCGCACGAGACGTGGCGCGACCAGCCGGGCAACCTGCCTTCGGCCACCGGAGCGCGGCGCGCGGTGGTGCTGGGAAGCATCACTGCCGGACGCTGATTAGCCACTCCTCATAACGGAGCCGCGACCAGACCGCGCGGTTGCCGGCGACGAATGGCGACATTCCGGACGCAGGCTGGGGCTTGCGCCACAGGCCTAGCGATACATCGGTTGCGCTTCTTGCACGGTTTGCGGAACGGCGACAATCGGCGCGGACATGACCGGCGTGGCGAGCGGATGCCCCACGCGCATAGTTGCCCAATCGTACGTGAATTCGGTGCCGCAATCGAGACAAACCACATAGGCTCCCCGGTGTGCGGCGTTCTGTGCGGCGATCGTTCCGTTTCTCCGGCTGCGCGTCATGGGAAAAGTTGTGCGCGAATGAGCACATCCAAAGAATGTGTTAACCAAAGACTGAAACATATCGGGCCCCCCTCACTTTCGTCATTTTGTTAGACACACTGAGGTGGCCGAACGTTGCAGATTGGGGATTAAAGATTGTACACACCTAGCTCCAGTACTCATGGTGCATGAGACGGCGCCGACGTTTATTTTAGAGACGCGCTGCTATGGATTCGGCGATCTGGCAGCCGTGAAACCGTCCATTTTCAATGAAAATCTCGTTGGTATGCATCCCGGCGACGATTACGCCAGCCAGATACACGCCGGGACGCTCGCTTTCGAGCGTGGCGGCGTCGGTGCGCGGCTTCTGGGTCGAGGATTCGAGCGAAATTCCAGTGGCGGACAGGAAATCCAGGTCCGGGCGGTAGCCAATCATGGCAAAAACAAAGTCGTTCTTTAATGTTTTTTCCCCTTGCGGGGTCGCTACGCGAATGGAATCGGGGAGGATTTCCAGGACGTGCGACTGGAAATAAGCCCGGATCTCGCCGCTCTTGATGCGATTCTCGATATTTGGTCTGATCCAGTACTTGACGTGGCTGGAGATCCCGCCTTCGCGGTGAATTAAAGTGACGCGGGCGCCGGTCTGGTTCAACTCCAGTGCGGCTATGGCCGCCGAATTCTGGCCGCCAATCACCGCCACGTCGTGGCCGTAATATGGATGCGGCTCTTTGTAATAATGCAGGACCTTGTCGAGCTCCTCGCCGGGCACGCCGAGCATGTTTGGTATGTCATAGTACCCCGTGGCCAGCACGATCTTACGCGTCCGGTAGAGATGGCGGGCACCGAGAGTATCGGTCGAATGAACTTCGAAGGCATTATCGGCGCCATCGACGCGTTTCACGCGCTCATACTGGCGGACGTCCAGCTTGAAATGCTCGGCCACGCGCCGGTAATACTTGAGGGCCTCGTGGCGATTGGGCTTTTCGTTGAGGCTGGTCATCGGGATGTTGCCGATTTCGAGCAACTCGGGCGTGGTGAAGAAGACCATGTTGGTGGGGT
>CAZFOP010000479.1:0-2990 GCA_964520085.1 uncultured Solibacteraceae bacterium
TGGCGGTGGCGGCAACCCCAGGTGGGGCCAGCCCGGCTACTTCGGTGCAGGCGGCGCCATTTACATTTACCCCGGCGCAACGGTGACGGTGAACAACTGCGCCTTCACCGGGAACACCGCCGCCGGTACCAGCTCCCCAGAGTTCGGAGGGGGCGCCATTTACAACGCCGGCACGTTGACGATGAACAACAGTACGCTCTCCAGAAACTCCGCCTCCCCCGCTGGCGCGGGCGGCGCCATTCTCAACTACCTGGGATCGATGACGATAATCAACAGCACGTTTTATGGGAATTCGGCCGGGGTAGGCGGCGCTCTATACGACACGTACGGAGGCACCCATAGAGCCATCGTCTTGAACTGCACGATCACGGGAAACTCGACCAACGGCGATGGCGGCGGCATCATGGAGGCAGCCGACGGGGATCTCTTGTTTATCGCCAACACTATTGTCGCCGGCAACCAGGCTGCCGGGCCTGACGCCGACTGCGGCGGCAGTTGCCAATCGGCAGACGTCGCCCTGGTCGGCGTCGATCCCCAACTGGGTCCGCTGACCTGGAATGGCGGTCCGACGCAGACGATGATGCCCCTGCCAGGCAGCCCGGCCGTCGGCTTCGGCGATGGTGAGGAAACCTGCTCCTGGGGCATCACTTCGGATCAGCGAGGTTTTTTCCGTGCGAGCTGCGCCGGTGGATCGCAATCGGTGGATGCGGGCGCGGTGCAGACCCGCTACCTGACGGTGACCAACATCGCCGACAGCGGGACCGGAAGCTTGCGCGACGCTCTGACAACGGCCAACAGCGGCCACTACGGATACACTGGGGCGCCCACCTACGCATACAACGCCGGCGCCGACATCCAAATTGCCACAGGCGGGACGATCATCCTGAAAAGTCAGCTCCCGGAAATCACGGGAACCTTGAACATCGAGGGGCCAGGGGCCAACCAACTGACCATCATCGGAAACGGGTCCGATTGCGGGTTTTCCGTCGGCCCAAACGGCTTGTTGGCGGTCTCTGGGATCACCATCACCGGCGTGGGGGGAGCCAGCAGCGACCCCAACTCAACCAATGGAGGCGGCATCTGCACCCAGGGCGCCCTGACGGTAAACGCCAGCTCGATCACGGGAAACTGCGGCACTGGAATATACACGGAGGCGGGTGGGCGGACGGAAGTGTACTCGAGCACGATCTCCTCTAACGTCGCTATGTATGGCACTAACGGCGGCGGAATCCGCAATCTGGGCGCGATGGCGGTGGTGAACAGCACCGTCACCCGAAACTCCGTCTACCCCGACGGCGGCGGAGGCGGCGGTATCGACAACGAAGGCGTGATGTTGGTAAGCACCAGCACCATCGCCGGGAACCTCGCCACCACCAATGGCGGCGGCATTTCCAATATCGGCCCAGCGCTGACGATCGTCGATAGCATCGTGGCGGGGAACAGCACGGGGGGCACGCCCAACTCCGGTGACTGCTACGAATGCGGCTCGCAGAGCAACTACAACCTGATTGGCGGCAATCCCCAACTGAGCCCGCTCCAATACAACGGCCCAGGCGCCTCGCTTCAGACCCTGATTCCGCTGCCCGGCAGTCCGGCCATCGCCCTCCTGGGAGACAGCGACACGGACATAATGGATCCCAGCCTGACCACCGACGAACGCGGTTTTCCCCGATCGCTTGGAACAATGATGGACTATGGCGCGGTGCAGACCGACTACACTGCGGTCCAGTTTGTGCAGCAGCCGGCGAACACGGGAGTAAACCAGACCATCTCACCCGCACCCACAGTCGAGGTGATGGAAACCAATCTCAACACCGGTCAACAAGATGCGGTAAACGGCGTCCCCGTCACGCTGAGCTTCAGCGGCGGATCGGGTGAGATTTCCGGAACGCTGACGGAGACGACTGCCAACGGCGTGGCAACTTTCAACGGACTGGCAGTGAATACGGTTGGAGCCAACGATTATTTCACCGTCTCATCACCGGTCATCAATTCCGCGCAGGTTGAAAGCGGCACTTTCTCCGTGGGCCTGGTTCCGGTGAACATGAGCGTGTCCTGCTGGAACTCGTCCTTCCCGTATGGGGGGAATTATCAGTGTACGGTCAGCCTAAGTTCCAACGTCGGACCGCCGCTAGGTTCCATCACTTATGCCTTCGATAATGGCTCTCCTGTTTCGGTGCCGCTCTATGAAGGCGACGCGCAGTTCACCATCGCCACGCCCGCGGTGGGGACGCACAAAGTCATCGTGGCTTACGCGCAGCAGTCCGGATATGACGCCGCGCCGCCATGGAACGAATCATTCACCGTGAACTATGCCCCGGTAAACGTTGCGCTGACGCCATCAAGCTGGTATGCCACTGTGGGGACGGCCATAACGTTCCAGGCCGCGATCACATCCTGGAGCGCTGGCCCGCCGAATGCGATTGGCAACGTGTACTTCTTCGATGGAAATACGATGCTGGCTGGCGTGCCCGTGAATTCGAACGGCCAAGCCAGCTACACGACTAGCAGCCTCACCGCTGGTACGCACACGATCAAGGCTGAATATGTGAACCTAGGCGGCAACTATGCAAACGGATTTACGACCGCAACTATCACGCTGGCTCAATGAGCAATGCTGAGCCGGCTCGCTGGCAGCCGGGACTGTGACCGAACGGCCGTCATGGATGGCCAAGGCCAAACAGGGAAAGAGGTCGGACAGGTTTCTGGCCTCTTTCGACTCATTTTGCAAAGGAACCCGACGCGTCTCGAGTCCATCCGGGTGAGACCCTGAGTCAAGCCAAACCAAATCGCAAGTTCAGCCAATCGAGGCAAGCTCCGCCCGCACCACGCGAGCGTTATTTGGTGTTCCGGCGGCGAAGCGTCGGCGGTGTGCGCGCGCACCCTGGAAGCCGACAGCCTGCCCTAACCCCCGGGTCAGCCACATCCGCGCGTAGGGCGTTATGCGTCAAGTGGACTGCGAGCATGGTAGAACGCCGGCCACTTGCCAC
>CAZFOP010000480.1:0-2985 GCA_964520085.1 uncultured Solibacteraceae bacterium
TTGCTCCGCTCGAGCCACCTCAGGTAGTCCTCGAACCACTTGTGCGTGGCCGCGGCTTCCTTCGCATCCCACTGTCCGCTTTGCGCCAGGAATTCCATGCCCTGCGCCGCGCGCACGAAAACGCGCCCGTCGATCGAGCCGCCCCTCGCCTCATTCACACCGCGGATAGCCTGCGCGTATTCGAGACTCGGATTCATGCGCGTCTTGGGATTGAGAAACCAGGCGTCGATCAGGTGCGTGGCGTGCCGGCCGTAGCGCGGATCGTCGAGAAAGAACGACGCCGCGCCCAGCGTGAAGATGGAATCGCAGGTGGCGTTGAGGGCGTTCTTGTTGGCCGTGAAACGGTCGGCGTTGATGTGGCCCTCCCTGCGGACCCACGGCGCGGCGGGATTCGCCGGGTCCGGCCACCAGAAAGGCGCCTCGCCGTAGTAGTCGTGCGGGTCCAGGTTCACGCCCGCCGGCCGGTCCGTCGTTACGCTCCAGGGGCCCTCGCGCAGGCGCTTATCGGCCTCCGCGCGCAGGCGGCGGACGGCATCCACCGTCCAGGGTTCCTTGCGGAGAATAGCGCTGTGAATCGGTTCGGCTTCGTCCTCGGAGAGCAGCGTCATGGGGACGCTAGCAGCTCCCAGGCCGCAGCAGCACAGGAGGAGAAGCCCCGCTATTCTCATTACTGCGATTGTAGCCGATGGCGCGCCGCTCACCGCGCGCGGCGCTTTCGCTCGGCCGCGCGCACCTGCGTTTCGTTCATGCCGAAGTAATGCGCGACCTCATGCCAGACGGTGTCTTCGACCATCTGCGCAAGATGCGCGGGCGAGCGCGCCAGCCGTTCGTGCGGCCCTTGGAAGATCACGATTCGGTCCGGCATGGCGAACGATTCGAACACGCTGCGCCGGGTGAGCGGGCGCCCTTCGTAAAGCCCGAGCAGCGTTCCCCCTCGCGGCACCTTCCCGCGCGCCAGTTGCTCGGGCGTCGGCTCCGCTTCCACCATCATTGCGATGTTTTTCATCCGGCGGCGAAACTGCGAAGGAACCCGCGCGAATGCGTCGGCCACCAACTTGTCGAATTCGTCAGGCCGCATGGGGGTCGCCGATCTCAGTCGTGTCGGGCCCGCACTTCGTATTCGTTAGACGACGGGCAAGCTAAAGCATGCCCCACCAAAGACTCGCGTGCTCCAGGTGGGGCATGCTTTAGCTTGCCCGTATTCCTCTCCACGCCGATTCGACCCAGCCCGATAAATGCCTATTCTTCGAGACCCGCCGCTTCTCGCGGAATCTGGAAAGCCACTCGACGATTACCTGGTGCACCCATCCGTCTGGACCGACCGGCTCACAAACCGAACTCGCGCAGCACTTCTTCGTGCGGCGTCCCCGGCCCGGATTCGCGGCGCGTCGCTTCCACATCCGCGCGCTCCTCTTCGCTCTCCGGCTCGTCGTCAAACGGCGCCAAAGCAATCGAAAGCCGCACCAGATCCGAAAGCGCTCGCAGGAGCTTCCTGACGGTAGGCACGTCGACATCGGAGAGATGGTCCACCAGTGCGTGCAGCTCCTGACGGTTTGCGTTGGCCATGGCGCCTCCACTTCAATTCTACTCGGCCTGCCGCGTCCCTGTTATTCTACTGGTTTGGGAAACAGCGAATCGCAACGCGTGGTGGTTGCCATCGACGGGCCGGCCGGAGCTGGCAAGAGCACCATCGCCCGGCGCCTGGCCGATCGGTTGGGTTTCACTTACATCGACACCGGTGCCATGTATCGCGCGGTGGCGCTGTGGGCGCTCCGCCAGGGCGTCGATTTCGCCGACCAGCACCGCATGGAACAATTGGCGCTGGCGGCGGAAATCGAGCTCGCGCCCGGCCGCATCAGCCTGAACGGCGAGGACGTGACCGATGCCATCCGCACGCCCGAAGCTTCGAATGGCGCATCGCGCGTGGCCGTGATCCCGGGCGTGCGCCGCGCCATGGTGGCCAAGCAGCGCGCCATCGGCGAAACCACCAGCGTAGTGATGGAAGGCCGCGACATCGGGACGGTCGTCTTCCCCAACGCCCAGGTCAAGATATTTCTCGACGCGCAGCCTGGCGAGCGCGTGCGGCGGAGGCTGGCCGAAGTGCGCGCCAAGGGTGAATCGACCACCGAAGAAGAGTTGGCTGCGCAGATCGGTGAGCGCGACCGGCGCGACAGCACGCGCGCCGACGCACCGCTGGCGCAGGCGCCGGACGCGGTCTACCTGGATTCGACTTCGCTCGGCATCGACGGCGTCGAGGAAGCCGTTCTCAAGATCGTTCGCGCGCGCGTGACCAACGGGAAGGAATTCCATTGAGCGATCTCCTGGTAATGAAATTCGGCGGCACCAGCGTCGGTTCGGCCGAGCGCATCCGCGTGGCGGCGAGCCTGGCCGCGGCCGAGCGCGCACGGCGACCCGTGGTGGTGGTTGTCTCCGCCATGTCCAAGATCACCGACCTGCTGCTTGGCACCATGCGCCACGCCGAAGCCGGCGACCGCGCCGGCATGGACGCCAACCTGGCCGCCCTGCGCGCACGCCACGAAGAGGCCTGCAGCGAACTTCTCCCGGAGCCCCGCTGCGCGGCGGTGCTCGATCGCGTGCACGAACTCATCGCCGAGTTCGAGCGCATCGTGGGCGGCATGGCGATGCTCAACGAACGGCCTCCCCGCTCGGTCGACGAAGCCGTCGCCGTGGGCGAGCGGCTTTCCGCTCTCCTGCTTTCCGAGTACCTGACGAGCCAGGGCACGCCCGCCGCCGCCATCAACGCGTGGGACGTGGTGGTCACCGACGCCGTGTTCGGAAACGCCAGCCCGCTTATGGAGCCCACCCGCCAGAAGGCGCGCGCCGTCGTGCTGCCGCTGCTCGAAACCGGCGCCGTGCCCATCATTACCGGCTTCAACGGTGCAACCGCCGACGGGCGCCCCACCACGCTCGGCCGCGGCGGTTCGGATTTTTCGGCGTCGATTCTGGCCGCCGCGCTGGACGCTT
>CAZFOP010000481.1:0-2982 GCA_964520085.1 uncultured Solibacteraceae bacterium
GGTCGGTCTCGATCTTCATGCGGCCGCCGCGGCCGTAGCCCTGCTGGCGGCGCCACAGCTCGCGGTTGACCGCGTCGAGCGTAATGGAAATGCCGGCCGGAAGTCCTGTGAGCGTGGCCACCAGGCATTCGCCATGGGACTCGCCGGCGGTTTCAAATCGCAGCATCGATGTCAGAATTTTTTATCGTAGCAGACCTGTGGCGGGACCCGCTAAATCGAAGCGATTCACGAGTGTTGGGTTGGGCCGGGCTGTCGAGCCTTGAGGGTTGGCACTGCTTACGGAAGACAGGGTCGAAAAACCGCCCCGGAGCTCCGGGAATCCCGGCAGATTACCGGCGGCAAAACGCCGGCGTTACCGAAGTTTTTCATGGAACTTCGCGGGCCGAGCGCCCATCCCAACAGGCGACAATAACCGATCGCCTATGCTACCTGGACGCGTGCGCGAGTTGGTGCTGCGGTTGGTTCCCAACGGGCTGAAGTTCGCGGACGAGCTGGCTTTGGCGCTCGATACGGTGTTCGGCGGAGCTGAGCTCGTAGGTGTAGCCGGATGCAATGTGATCGCGCAAGAGTGGGTTCGGATTTTGGAGGAGCTTACGCAGTTCGGCTTGTATGTTGGCGGTCTCTCCCACATAGATCCATTGCCGGGCGTTGGAGATTCCGTAAACGCCCGATGCCGCGGGAGCATTCTTGTCGATCGCCATCGCAGTGAAGGCGCGGTTACCATGATTTTCAAAAGGCATTACTTTCCTTCTCCTGGCCGGAGACTGAGAGGTTTGCGCGCGATGGGCCCGGTCTTGCCAGCCCAATCGGTTTCGGCGCGCCCCAGGTCATGCTGGGGTTCGCACGCCCACTCGCGGGCCGGGTAAATCCACGAGAGGACTCGATGAGGCCACGATTCCACCGGTTGAGATGTTAGAACCGCCATATGCTCCGGCTTTTCCTCAGTAATAAAAATCTTCAGCCGATTCGCTGCCGGGGCTGCGGAGCTCGGCCCGCAGCGGATCCGTTTCCCGGTCTATCCAGCGGCTGGCCAAAATGGCGAGGCAAGCCATCATGGTGCAGAGAGGCACCGCGACCATGGAATGAGTGGAGATGAAGTTGGAAAACACTGTTGCCCTTCCCGAAATGGTTAGGCTAAGAAGGGAACCCAGGTGAGCCGACTTAGTTCAGCCCATCCGTAGATTGGACGGGAGTGCCCAGTCACTAACTTAAGCCTAGGTTAGTTCGCCATGCTTGTCAAGCTGCGGCGTGCGGGCTCGACAGGAAAACTGGAGACCAGGCGGGTTGCGTTGGAGGCCTTTCTTGCGCTGCGTTCCGGGGCTTAGCTAAAGCACATTCGCCCGCAGCTCACGCCAGGGGCGACATTCTCTCGCCCATTCGGGTGAAGACAGGGTGCCCATTCAGCGGTTGTGTCTCCTTCTACGAGCTGCGGAGAGACGCGTGCCTCCGGCGGCTGAATCCACTTCCTGGTCGCGCACCCGCCTGCGGTGGCGGTATTTCGGACTCGCCCACTATGTGCTAATATGTTGGAGCCGAACTCCTTCCGGGGGCGGGGAAACCAGTTTGGGGCGCAAGTCCCACGTCAGGACAGATCGCTTTCCAGTTCCAACCCTTCAGTGCCTCGCAGGCGCAATCGCGATGCGCCAAAGCCCCAACGGCCGAGCGGGGAGAAACCAATAGTGACCGATCAAACACGTCCGGCGGCGGTGAAAGTCGTGGTCGCCACCACCGTGATGTTGTCCTTCATTTCGTTCTGGCGTGCCGCGGCGATCGTGTTGAGCGATCTGGCAAGCTCGGCGTACTACGTGGGTGGCATCGCCGAACACGCCATTGGGAAGGCGGCGCCGTGGTTCATCCTGGCGATCATGCTGTTCTCCTACGCAGTGCGCGCCATCTACATCGAGAGCTGTTCGATGTTCGTGCGTGGAGGCGTGTACAAAGTCGTCCACGAAGCGATGGGCGGCACGCTGGCCAAGTTTTCGGTTTCGGCGCTGATGTTCGATTACGTGTTGACCGGCCCCATTAGCGCGGTCAGCGCTGGCCTCTACCTGGGCGGCCTGATCGATGAAGCCGCTCCCCGCATGGGGATGGCCTACCTGCACGTCAACCCACCCGACTTCGCGGCGGCGTTTGCGGTGGTGGTGACGCTGTACTTCTGGCGGAAGAACATCATCGGCATTCACGAATCGAGCGAGAAGGCGCTGCGCATCATGCAAATCACCACAGTGATGGTGGTGATCCTGATCGTCTGGTGCGTCATCACGATTTTGAAAAACGGCTACAATCCGGTACCGCTTCCGATACCCGCCAACATCAAGTTCAGCCCAGAGGCGTTAGGTTGGCTGAGGGGGACCGTGGCGCCCTCGATCACGATCATCGCCGTGATGATCGGCCTCGGCCATTCGCTGCTCGCCATGAGCGGCGAGGAGAGCCTGGCGCAAGTGAACCGCGAGATCGCGCATCCCAAGCTGAAGAACCTGGAACGCGCCGGCTTCGTGATCTTCATCTACAGCATGCTGTTCACTTCGCTGGTTTCGTTTTTCGCCGTGATGATCATCCCGGACGCGCAACGCCAGCAGTTTCTGGACAATCTGATCGGCGGCCTCTCCATGTTCCTGGTGGGGCCGGTTTCGGTGCGCCTGCTGTTTCATGGCTTCGTGGTGCTGGTGGGCACGCTGATCCTGGCGGGCGCGGTGAACACGGCCATCATCGGCTCGAACGGCGTGCTGAACCGCGTGGCGGAAGACGGCGTGCTGCCCGACTGGTTCCGGCATCCGCACAAGAAGTTCGGCACCACTTCGCGGCTCATCAACGTGATCGTGGGGCTGCAACTGGTCACCATCCTGATCAGCCGCGGCGATGTCTACATGCTGGGCGAAGCTTACGCCTTCGGCGTGGTGTGGAGCTTCGCCATGAAGGCGCTTTCCGTGCTGGTGCTGCGCTACAAGCAGCCCGGAGAACGCGAATGGAAGGTGCCGCTGA
>CAZFOP010000482.1:0-2976 GCA_964520085.1 uncultured Solibacteraceae bacterium
TCGGAGCGGCTCCCTGTTGGTCGCCTTTGTCGAGGTCCAACAGGGAATCGATCTCGGCTTGGCGCGCGAGCAACTGCTTCAGCCGCTCTTCGTGCTCGAACGGGCGGTCCGCCTGCAACTGGTAGTCCGCGAGTTCTTTCTCGATGCGCGCAACGCGGTTCCCCTGGTCCGCCGCGAGCTTGTCCAGACTCCTCAGCGTGTGTTCGATGCTCTGCACGGTGCCAACCGGATTCGTGGCATTCAGATTGGCGGAATACGTGGCCTGTCCGCTTACGAACAGGTCCGGGATGCGCTCGTCGTCATTGGCCAGTCCCAATCCGCCGCTCTTCCCCCTGCTCAGGATCTCGAACCCCCGGAATACGCCGCGAGGCTGCATCGTTTGATCGTCACGCCATGAGAGGACCGCGAACGTCAGGGCTTTTGCCGCTTCCTCCCGCGCGCCTTTGCCAGAGAAGAGCCGGTTGCCCACCTTCATGCTGAACTCGCCGGCGTCGTTCGCGTTCCTGGTCGCGATGTCCGCTTCGATGTGCGCCAGGTGCTGTTTCGCTTCCGTGATCTGCCGCGGCAGATCACGAATCTCCCAGCGGATATGACGCTGCTGATTGGCGTGAATGGCGCGGAGTTGGTCCAGCTTGCGGACTTCCGTGTCGATCTTGATCTTCTCCACGACGGCGGGATTCCCCGAGGCAATTGCCTTGATCTCCGCGTACGTGAGCGCGCCGCCTTCCAGATCCTCTGCCGCGCGGACTGTCGTTTCTCCCCGCATCACCTGCTGGATGAAGCGGGCCTTGGTCTCGAGCGTCTGCCACATGTATGCATCGAACGAGCCCTCGGTGACGTAGCGGTAGATCTGCACCTCCTTGTTTCCATTCCCCTGGCGCAGAATCCGGCCTTCCCGTTGCTCGATATCGCGCGGGCGCCACGGCGCATCCAGGTGATGGAGCGCCACGAGCCGCCGCTGAACGTTCGTGCCGGCGCCCATTTTCTCGGTCGATCCGAGCAGTACCCGTACGCGCCCAGCATTGACGGCATCGAAGACGAGTTTCTTGGCTGTGTCGGTCTCGGCGTCGAGGATGAACGCGATTTCGCCGGCGGGGACGCCTGCCTTGACGAGCTTCGAACGGACATCGTCGTAGATGTTGAAGCGCTCCGGATCGGGCGTGGAAAGGTCGCTGAAGACGAGCTGCGTCGAGCGCGTGTCGCGAGTCGCCTGCCAGATCCTGGCGATGCGGGCCACTGCGAGATCGATCTTGGTTTCGGTCTCCGGCGCGGCGGTGGGATCGATCAGCCGCATGTCGAGCGCCGCCTTCCGCCCTTCGCCAGTGATCTTCAGCATGTTGTCCACTGCCGGGTCCACGCGCTCCTTCTTCAACCGCTCGGCTCGTTCCGTCAGAGTTCGGATGAACGTCTTCAGTTCCGGGCTGGCGGGCGCCGATGCGATGGCCGGTCTGCCGTTTTCGAGTTCGGGTCGCGGGAGGTTGAGCATATCCGCAGTCTGGACGTCGGCCACAGTGCGGAATACGGAAAGCAGTTCAGGCAGGTTGATGAACTTGGCGAAGCGGGTGTGCATCCGGTATCCCGATCCGTCTGGGGCGAGTTCCAGCGATGTCACCGATTCGGCGAAGTTCGCGGCCCACGAATCGAAGTGCTCCACTTTGCGTTCGGACAGCATCTCCGGCGCGAGGTAGCGAAGCATCGTGTACATCTCCGCCAGGGTATTGGAAATCGGCGTGCCCGTGGCGAAAACGACTCCGCGGCCGTCCCCGCGTTCCTGGAGGTAGCGGATCTTCAGGAACATGTCGAATGCGCGGTTGCTGTCGGAGTTCGGTAAGCCAGCGATCCGGCTCATCTTTGTGACATAGCCCAGGTTCTTGTATAGGTCGGCTTCATCCACAAAAAGCTGATCGACCCCCAACTCTTCGAACGTCATGGTCCGGTCTTTCGAGTCGCGGTCGGCCCGTTTCTTGAGCCTGACGACAAGCCGTTTCTTGGCTTTCTCCAGCTCTTTCACGATGCGACGGTTGTCATCCCTGGATTCCCTGGCCAGGCCGATCTCGGCGTCGAGTTCAGCCACCTGCTTCTCGACGAAGCGGTTGAAGTATTCGTCCGACACCGGCAGGAACTCAAAGGAGCGGTGGGAGACGATGACGGCGTCGTAGTTCCCGGTGGCGATGCGCGCCATCGCCTGCTGGCGGTTGCCCGTTTCAAAGTGGTCCTTGCCTGCCACAAGGAGCCGCGCTTGCGGGTACAGCTTCAGAAACTCCGTGCCCCATTGGTCCACCAGATGATTCGGCACCACGAACATCGGCTTCTTGGCGAGATCGAGGCGCCGGAGTTCCATCGCGGCGGCTGCCATGGTCCAGGTTTTTCCCGCTCCCACGACATGAGCCAGCAGTGGGCTGCCGCCCTGGAGGATGCGCCAAACGGCATCTTTTTGATGAGGCGCGAGGTCTCCGTCTCGCAGGGAGGTGCGCACCATTCCGGGCAAGGTGAGGTGCGAACCGTCGAACTCGCGAAGCCGGAGGTTGTTGAAGCGGAAGTTGTACTCCTGCGCCAGCCGCGCGGCGCGCTCGCGATCTTCCCAAACCCAGTCGCGAAAGCGGTCCTTCAATTGCTGCTGTTTCTCTCTGGCGGCGATGGTCTCGGGCTGATTCACGGTGCGGGTTCCATCTTCGTGGTCGTCGTATGCGGTCGGTGTGCGCCCGTTCAGCGATTGCTCGATCAGCTCGGACGCGCGGAAGCGGGCGGTGCCGTGGGTTGTCCTGTTGTTTACGACGTACTTGGCGCCGTAGTCGAGTTCGACTGTCCAGGTCGCGATGATCCCGGCGTATCCGATCTTGACACTAGCTCGGGGCACATCCAGCAGTTCGGCCACGAAATCGCGGACGTCCGAGCGCGGAATCCAGGACGAGCCGAGGCGGGCTTCGATCTCACCCGGTTCCAGGTCCTTGGGCTGCACGGCCTGCAATGCTTCGA
>CAZFOP010000483.1:0-2958 GCA_964520085.1 uncultured Solibacteraceae bacterium
CCGGCGCATCGCATGGCGGCTCCAGGCAGACGCCGAGGGCGGCCTATCGGAACGCGCCCGCCAGCGCGCGCTGGAGATCGCCAACGATGGCGACCTTCGGGTTCGCGCCCCGAAAGGATTCGACTTCGATACAGCCGGCAACCGGTGCGTGCAGGACAAGATCACGCCAGACGCGGACCCGCGGCGGCCGCTTCCCGGCACGGTGCTTGAGCGCGAGTACAAAGGCCAGCCGATCATCGTGAAAGTCCGCGAGGACGGGTTCGACTACAACGGGCGGCGATACAGGTCGCTCAGCGCGATTGCGAAGGAGATCACCGGGACCAAGTGGAACGGCTACCTCTTCTTCCACTTGCCCGTGGGGAGCGGAAATGGCGACGAGAAACGGTAACGGCAGGACCAACGGCAGCGTTGCGGACGCGGTCGCGAAGCAGATCCGTTGCGCGATCTACACCCGGAAATCCACCGACGAAGGCCTCCAACAGGAGTTCAACTCGCTAGACGCGCAGCGCGAGGCGGGCGAGGCGTTTATCCTGAGCCAACGCCACGAGGGCTGGCAGTTGCTGCCGGCCCACTACGACGACGGCGGCTACACCGGCGCCAACATGGACCGGCCCGCGCTGAAGAAGCTCCTGGTGGATATCGAGGCCGCCAAGGTGGACTGCGTGGTTGTCTACAAGGTTGACCGGCAGCCGATCGCTCATGGACTTCGCGCGCATCATAGAGGTTTTCGATAAACGCGGCGTGAGCTTCGTGTCAGTCACCCAGCAATTCAACACCACCAATTCGCTGGGACGTCTGACGCTGAACATCCTGCTGTCCTTCGCGCAGTTCGAACGGGAAATCATCTCCGAGCGCACGCGCGACAAGCAGTCGGCCGCCAGGAAAAAGGGCAAGTGGATCGGTGGCCACCCGATCCTCGGTTATGACATTGATCCGCGCGGCGGGCGCCTCGTCGTAAACGCGAAGGAGGCCGAACGCGTCCGGGCGATCTTTGATCTCTACCTTGAGCATCAGGCCGCCATCGCGGTTGTCGAGGAACTCCGGCGGCGCGACTGGGGCACCAAAAGCTGGCAGTCAGTGGAGGGCCGCGCACACGGCGGCAAGCCCTTCACAAAAAACCGACTGTACGGCTTGCTGACCAACGTGATCTACACCGGGAAGGTCAATCACAAGGGTACGATCTACGCCGGAGAGCAGGATGGGATCGTCGACGAGAAAACGTGGGAGCGGGTTCAGAAGCTTCTCGGCCGTAACGGAGCCGCCCGCCGTGATCGCACCCGAAACAAGTACGGCGCGCTGCTCCACGGGCTGGTGTTCTGTGTCCCCTGCGGCGCGCCGATGATCCACACGTACACGATGCGCGGACCGAAGCGGTACCGCTACTACGTTTGCCACAACGCCCAGCAGCGCGGTTGGAACACGTGCGAGACGAAGTCGGTCGGGGCGTCGGCGATCGAGACGGCGGTCATCGAGAGTATCCGCAAGTTGGGAAGCGACCCGGAACTTGCGCGCCGAACCGTTGAGCACGCGCGGGGCCAGGTCGCCTCGAGAAACGAGCAACTGCGGAAGGACGAAGCCGCCAGCCGCGAGCAACTTCGGCGTCTGAACATGGAGATGGCGTGTGCCGCGACGGTGAGTGGCGAAGAGGATGGAGCGGCGGCGCGATTCGACCGCCTGGTGGAGGTGCATAAAGAGGTCCAGACCATCGAAGACCGTCTCACCACGATCCGGGCTGAACTCGAGGCGCTGGCCGACGACCCACTGGACGCTGCGGATGTGCTTTCGGCGATCGAACGGTTCCAGCCCGCCTGGAACTCGCTGCGGACGCATCAGCAGACACGGATGGTGAACCTGCTGGTGGAGCGAGTCGGCTATGACGGGAGCAGTGGCAAGGTGACCGTGGCGTTCCGGTCGCAGGGCATGCGGGAATTGTGCTCCGGAAGGAAGGTCGAATGAAACGAAACAGGAAGCTCAGCGTTCCGGCCATGGAGGTCGAGGTCATGTTGGATTTGCACCGCCGAGCTGCGGGAAAGGCGAATCCGGGCCTCCCCAAACCAGAAGCGGCCGCGCGGACGCCCAGGGTCACCCGCCTGATGGCCTTGGCGGTGAAGTACCAGGTGATGGTGGACAACGGTGAGCTGAGGGACTACGCCGACATCGCCCGGTTGGGGTACGTGAGCCGGGCCAGGGTTACCCAGATCATGAATCTGTCGAATCTGGCCCCGGATATCCAGGAACAACTACTGTTTCCTACCCATCCCCTTCCCCCGGAACGTCGGCTTCGGCAGGTGACCGCGCTGATCGGATGGGATGAGCAGCGAGGCTGCTGGCGTGATCTTCTGGTCAGCAAAATTTCCTTTAGTTTCAATTAGATCAGCATGACCGAATTTTTGCAGGAGAGCCTCTGGGAATTTGGCAAGCGCAAAATTCCCCACGTTTTGAGCGGGTTAGCTGGCATCCGACTTTCGCCTATTCTTCGCTATAGTACAATCAAGAGTTCTAGTGAGGGGCAGTGCATATGGATCGAGTTGGTTTTCTCGGTTTCTTCAACAGTCCTCGGGAGGCGGCAGAGGCTTGGATGCGGTCTCTGGCGAAAACGGCTTCGGTGCGCAAAGCACGAGCCAAGGCCGAGGTGGAATTCCGGTCGCGTGAGGCGGCCGCCAACTGGCGCGACTGGAGAGGACGCCTGGGCGAAATGATCGAGTTCGATCCGTCCCGGTTCGAAAACCATATTCCCCCGCACTGGCAAGCGGGGCTTCGATACGCCGAGTTGATAATCCCGGCATATGGAACTGCAGCTTTGGAGGAGATTCCGAAGCCGAGCGAATTCGAGAAGTTCCTGCGTGAGTGCGCCTGGATTGTGGCGCAGCGGACGTATGAGGCGAAGCTCCAGCCGTATGACGCCTTGCCGCTTAGGAAGATAGACTTTGCGATCGCCAACTTCCACCAAGTGGTCCG
>CAZFOP010000484.1:0-2938 GCA_964520085.1 uncultured Solibacteraceae bacterium
ACGAAGGTGAGAGCTTGCCGATGGACGCTGAAGATACTCCCCAACATGGTTCCGCGATTCCGCCGCTTGGCGGCGGGCACGAACCCATGCTGTGCTGCCCGGTCTGCTCCACGCGGCTCAGCGAACGCAAGTGCAAGCTGTCTTGCCGGAAGTGCGGCTACTATCTGAGCCGCGCGGATTATTACTGAACCCAACTTATGTCCGACATACCCGAACTACTCGAACGCTATCGCCGTGGGCCGGAGTTGCTGGCTCTCGTCCTCACTGGCGTCTTTGGTGAAGAAGAGGATTTCGTCGCCGCGCCCGGCAAATGGAGCATCCGCCAAATCGCCGCGCATCTCGCCGATGCCGAAATCGTGATGGCGCACCGCTTCCGGCAAGTGATTGCGGAGGACTCGCCGACCATGGTCTGGTTCGATCAGGACGCGTGGACCGCGCGTCTCGACTATGCGCGCCGCAAGCCAAAGCAGTCGCTCGAAACCTTGCGCCGCACGCGCGCGGAGAACTACGACCTGCTGAAAGCTCTGCCGGAAAGCGCCTACGAGCGCGCGGGCAACCATACCAGGAACGGACGTATGACGCTCTGCCAATTGCTCGAGGGCGGCGCCACTCACACCGAATCGCACGCCCGCCAGATCGGCGAGGTCCGCGACGCTTACAAAGCCGCCAAAGGAAAGAAGTGAACGCGAGGAGCCCGCAGCCATGGAACATTACACCTGGGATGAGATAGAAAAAGAGGCGATGAACGACAAAACGGCGCGCCAGTACGTCACCGGCAAGAAGGCGATGCTGGCGCGGCTCTTTTTCAAGAAGGGCGCGGTGGTGCCCACCCACCAACACGAGAGCGAGCAGATCAGTTACATCCTGGAAGGCGCGCTGCTGTTTCGCCTGGAAGGCAAAGAGGTGACGGTGGCCAAGGGGCAGGTGCTGCTGATTCCGTCCAACGTCCCGCACAGCGCCGAGGCGCTCGAAGACACGCTGGACCTGGATGTCTTCAGCCCGATCCGCCAGGACTGGATCGACAAGGACGACGCTTACCTGAGGCGATAATCCGTCCCGCTTGCAGCATCCCTCGTGGGGCGCGATACTGGCTGCTAGGAGGCCCACATGCGCATCTGCATTCTGGTTGCTTTACTGCCGTGCGCTTTGCTGGCGCAGACTTCCCCGCCCCAACCGGCCGGTCGGGACACGTTTCGGAAACTACCGCCGCGGCTCGATTGGATCCAGCCGGGCGCGCATATGCCGCCAGGCGAAGTGGCCGCTCGGATGTTTCCGTCGCCCGCGGCTTCGCGGCACAGTGGCGACGCGATGGCGATGCTGCCGAAGGTGTGTTCGATTCCGCTGCTGCGCGCGGCGATGCCCACAGGCACCACCGATCGAATGTCCGTGCCGACACCGCCGACCGATTCGATCGATCCCAGGTTCGTCTTAGCAGCTCCTCCGGTTTGCGAGGAGCGGAAACCGTGACGCGGCGAATCCTCCTGGCCGCGATGGCGCTGCTACTGGCCGCCTGCGCTTCCACCGCGCAGGTGAAGCGCTATCCCATGGAAGGGGACGTCAACGCGCTGGACGCGGCGTCGAAGACGGCCACCATCGACGCCGGCAAGATTGGCGACTGGATGGAGGCGATGACGATGGAATATCCCGTCAAGCCCGATGCCGAGTTCGCCAAGCTCAAAGTGGGCGACCACATCAAAGCCACGGTGGTGGTGGAAGACGTGAAATACTACGTCACCGCGATCACGGTGGTGGCGAAGCATTGAGCGCGCGCGGCCCAGTAGGACAGACCATCGGTTTTCGTGGTCTGTCAGGGCCCGTGGAAGCGCGACACATTGACAGACGACAAAAAACGATCGTCTGTCCTACCCCGACTTGAGCCGATGATTCCCTTCCATCCCCTCTTCCGCAACCCGCACGCGCAGACCGTCGCGTCGCATTTCTGGCGGCGGCCGCGCGCGGTCCAGCCAATCGAGCGGCGCCTCATCGAAACGGAACCGGGCGTTCGTGTTCTGGTGGAATCGCAGCGTCCGGAAGGCGCCACGAAGGGTGAAATCGTGATGGTGCATGGTCTGGAGGGTTCGGGTCAGGCGGGCTATATCGAAAGCCTGGCCGCCGCCGCACTGCGCTCCGGCTACGCCGCGCACCGCTTTCACATGCGCACCTGCGGCGGAACCGAGCGGCATTCGCCCACCCTATACCACGGCGGAATGACCGGCGATCTGGCCGCGGTGTTGCGCCTCCTCCACCAGGAGGGCCGCGCGCCGGCCTTCTTGGTGGGCTTCTCGCTGGGTGGAAACGTGGTGCTCAAGCTGGCTGGAGAACTCGGGCGTTCAGCCGCCGAAATCGTGCGCGGCGTTTGTGGCGTGTCCGCGCCGCTCGATCTGGACGCCTGCGCGCGGCGCATCGCCGCTGCCGATAACCGCCTGTATGAGCGCCGCTTCGTGCGAAAGATGCGCCTGCGCCTGGTCGCCACCGGCCGCTACCGCGACGCGGATTTCGCCGGCCTCGATTCGCTGATCGCCATCGACGACCGCATCACCGCGCCGGCGTTCGGCATGGGCACGGCCGGAAACTACTACCGCACACAATCCGCGATTGGCTACGTGGACCGGATTCGCGTGCCCACGCTGCTGATTCAGGCCAAGGACGACACGTTCGTTCCATGGCGCATACTCGAGCACGCCTCGGTGCGGGGCAATCCGCACATTCGGGTCGTGCTGACCGAACACGGCGGCCATCTAGGGTTCCTGGCCCACGGCGCGCACCGGTTCTGGCTGGACGCGGCGATCATGGAGTGGATTGGGGGGCAGTGAGGACGGGTTTGGAACGAAGGCGGCGACGGCAACCAATCGCACGGATCCCTTGGTAATGGGGTAATTTGGTTGCGCCGCGCCCCTCTGGTGAGACACGAAAACTAGGGACAGGTTGCCGTTCGCTG
>CAZFOP010000485.1:0-2919 GCA_964520085.1 uncultured Solibacteraceae bacterium
AGGCCGCGCCACGCTGCTCGCCGGCGCGGTGGCCGTGCTGTTCGTGGTCGGAAGGTCCCTCGGCCCTCTATCGCTTGCTCGCAACCCCGCCTACCAGCCGTCCTTGACGTGGGCCCAGTTCCTGTTCACCAGCCGCCACTTCGCGGGGGACTTCTTTGTCATGCCGACCTGGCCGGCCGGGCCGCAGTTGCTGCTCTGGATCGCGCTGGCAGCCATCGCATGTTTGGCGCGGTCGCGCGTGCTCGGCTTCGCCTGGTTGTATCTGATGCTCAGCCCGCTGCCGGTTGCCTTCATCCTGCCGCGTGGATGCTCCCAATACTACGTGTGCCTGTTCGGATGGGCGCTGTACACTGCCGTCCTGTTAGCGAAGCTCGCCGCTTCTTTCACGCGCGACGTGCCGCTCCCTGAATGGTGGTTGACGCGCGCCCGCGGCGCGGCTCTGTTTGTGGTCTCGATGGCGGTCCTCTACTCCGCGTTCAAACCGCTGGGCTACGCCGATATGGCCAACGTCACCGTGGTTGCTCCGGCCAATCGCAACACCGTCGCCCAACTGCATGCTGCCGCCCCCGCCATCCGCTCCGGCAGCCGTCTCCTGTTTCTGAACGATCCCGTCGGCCCCGATATCTACGACTTGCTATTCATAGTGCGCCTCAGCTACGCCGATCGCAGCCTCGAGGTCTCCCGCCTCAAACAAATGCCGCACCCGCCGAGTGACCGCGAGATCGCCGCCTACGACTACGTCTTCGATTATCGCGACGGCCGCTTCCTCGTGTCAAAACAGCCCGGGGCCCCGGTCCACTGACGCAACCGCTCCAAGTGGTAAGACAGTAAGGAAGTAATGCGACATACTGAAGGCGGCATCCATGCTTAGCAAAATAACCGGCAAGGGCCAAATCACACTACCGAAGAAGGTCCGCGACAAGCTCAACGTTCGCGCCGGGGAATATCTGGCGTTCGAAATTGCCGGGAATACCGTGAAGCTGCGCAAGGCACAGCCGCTCGATCTGCCCTGGCTGCGCGAGATTTCGCGCACCCTCGCGCCGGAATGGGATTCTCCTTACGATCACGAGAATTTCGATGACCTGTGACGCCTTCGATATGGTGGCCGTTCCATATCCATTCACGAATTCGCCCGCCGCCGTCCGACGCCCCGCTCTGGTGCTAAGCTGTGCGTCCTTCAACCGCCACGGCTATACCGTGATGGCGATGATTACGTGCGCCGTGGCCGCTGGACACCGAAATTGAACCCTCGGCAGCCCGTTTGAAAATGCCATGTGTCGTGCGAATGAAGCGTTTCACTCTCGACAACCGTCTGGCGATTGGCAAGATTGGCCGCCTGAAGCCTGCCGGCCGCCGCAAGGTGATGGAATCGCTCGCAGCGCTGATGCCGGTTTCCGCATAGCGCCAGTCACGAATCAAGGTTGGCAGGCTGGGGGCCCGTCGCATTCCGTCTACGCGCAGTGCAGCGCCTGCATCGGCTCAATCCGCGTTGCGCGCAGGGCGGGGATGTAGCTGGCGGCGACTCCCACCAGCCCCAGTAAGAGCGCCGCCGCGGCAAAAGTAGCCGGGTCGGCCGGGCTGACACGGATCAACATTCCGCTCACGGGTTGCGCGGCCAGGACTGCGGCGACCGCTCCTGCCGCCAGGCCAGGCAGCACCAACCTCAGGCCATCCCGCACCACCAGCCCCCGCACATCGGTCGGCTGCGCGCCCAATGCCACTCGTATTCCCAATTCCTGCGTCCGTTGGCTGACCGCGTAGCTCATCACCGAGTACAGTCCGATAGCCGCCAGCAGGACGCAGATTAGACCCACAACACTCATCAGTGTGGCCGCCACTTTTTGCGGATACAGTGAGGCGGTCGCCGCTTCCGCCAGCAGCTTGGTGCTGAACACTGCGTCTTGGTTGAGCCCGAGCGCCTCCCGGCGCAGTACCGGTGTCATTTGCAAAGGATCGCCGGCCGTACGCAGAAACACGGAGAAGTTCAGGCCCGGCCGGAACCATTGCCGGAACGGCAAGTAGAAGAATGGCAGCCGCGCCTCCGCCAGGCTGTGGTATTTGCTGTCCTTGACCAGCCCCACCACGATTGCCGGGCCGTTCTCCATCTTCAGTTTGCGGCCGATCGGATCTCGCTCGCCGAAGAAGCGCCGCGCGAACGTCTGATTGACGATGATCCGCATCTCCGAAGCATTTTCATCGTCGCGGTCGGTGAACTCGCGGCCCTCCAGCAGCGGAATGCCCATGAACTGGAAGTAGCCGGGCGGCACCGTCGCGCGGTGGATTATCATCTGCTCGTCCCGCCTGGGCACGTACCCTTCGATCTCCAGGCGCTGCAACGGCGACGAGCCGACCGGATGCCCCAGTGGCACCTCATCGGAATAGGTAATGCCCACCACGCCTGGCTCGGCTTCCAGCCGTTCGCGCAACTTACGGCAGAATTCCCATTGCTCTTGCGCGGAGTAGCCCGCGTACGACAAGTAGAACTGCGACACGGACACGTTATTGATGTTGAACCCCGGCTGTATGCCGACAGTGTTCTGGAAGCTGCGGAAGAACAGCCCCGCACCGACCAGCGCCACCGTCGCCAGTGCGACTTGCGCCATCACCAGCAGCCCGCGCAGCCGGTGCGAGCGCGTTCCGGAGCCGCCGCTGCGGCCACCTTCTTTAAGAGTCTCGTTTAGATCCGCCCGAATTGAAAACAGCACAGGAGCCAGCCCCGCGACTACCGTCGCCAGCCCCGCGATCAGCACCGTGAAACACACCGTCGGAAAATCGACTCCACCACCCAGATCCAATGGCACGTCAATCGGCGGAGCCAAAAGCAACAGCGCCGGTCCCATCCACATGGTGAGGACCACGCCGACCGCCGGGCGGCGGAGCGGGGGCCGAACATAGGCTGTTGATCGGTTTTCTCGTCCA
>CAZFOP010000486.1:0-2917 GCA_964520085.1 uncultured Solibacteraceae bacterium
CGGCGACCAGAAAGCAAAGCTGGATTTCGCCGGCGAGGCGCCGGACTTCGTGGCCGGCGTGCTGCAGGTGGATGCGGAAGTGCCGGCAGGACTCAGTTCCGGCGCGAATTCGATCGCCGTGCAAGTGGGCACACAGACCAGCCAGAGCGGCGTAACGGTTTGGGTGCAATAGCCGGCGCCGGTTCCAGCATTGCTTGACACAGTCAAGCATCAGGCGGAGAATGGCTGCGAGGTATTTCGATGCCATCGGCCGAACCGGCACAGATCGCGGCGGTGCGCCGCTTTAATCGCTTCTACACGCGGCAAATCGGGTTGCTGCGCAAGAGCTATCTGGACAGCCCGTATTCGCTGACCGAGGCCCGCGTGCTCTATGAACTGGCGCAGCGCACGGACGTAACGGCGGTCGAACTGGCACGCGATCTGGATTTCGACGCTGGCTACCTCAGCCGCATCCTGGCGCGCTTCGAAAGGCGCGGCCTGGTGAGCCGCACGCCTTCACTCTACGACCGGCGGCAGGCCGACCTGGCGCTGACCGCGAAGGGGCGCAAGGCGCTGACTCCGCTCGACGGGCGCTCCGCCGGCCAATCGGTCGCGATGTTGGACCCGCTGCGGCGCGAGGACCGGCCGCGGCTGATCGAGGCCATGCGCACCATCGAAACGCTGCTGGCGCAGGAGACCGCGCCGCCGGCTCCGTTCACGCTGCGCACGCACCAGACGGGCGATATCGGGTGGATCATTCATCGCCACGGCGTGCTCTACGCGCAGGAATGCGGATGGGGGACGCCGTTTGAAGCCTTGATCGCGGATCTCGGCGCAAAGTTCCTGCGCGAGTTCGATCCCGCACGCGAGCGGTGCTGGATCGCGGAGAAAGACGGCGCGCGGGTGGGCTCAGTCTTGGTGATGAAGGCATCCGAGGACACCGCGCAGCTTCGGCTGCTACTGGTGGAACCAGAAGCGCGCGGCCACGGCCTCGCCAAGCGTTTGGTGGAGGAATGCATCGGCTTCGCGCGCGCGAGTGGCTACCGGAAACTCATGCTGGTCACCCACACCAGTCTCGACGCCGCGCAACACATCTATGTGAAAGCCGGATTCCATATGCTGGACTCGCCGCCACCCGCGCATTTCGGCGAGCCGGAACCGCGCTGCGCCTGGGAACTCAGCTTGTAAGGATCTTCTCCACGGCGGCGCGGCCCATGCGGATGCAGTCGGGAATACCTATCCCCTGGTAAGCGTTGCCGGCCAGATAGAAGCCGGGCACCTGTGCGGCGCGCGCTTCGATCTCGGCCAGCCGTTGCGGATGGCCCACCGTATACTGCGCCATCGAGCGCGGCCAGCGAAAGATGCGACTGAAGCGCGGCACGGCGCGCACACCGGCGATTTCGGCAAGCTCGGCCGTAACCGCGCCCAGTACCTGTTTGTCCGATTCGTCGAGCACGCCCGCGTCTTCCATGCCGCCCAGGAAGCAGCGGGCCACGATGGTCCCCGCGGGTACGCGGTGCGAAAACTTGGTCCCTACCCACGTGCAGGCCACCAGCCGGCGGCGCTCCCTCTTTGGCACCAGGAAGCCGAAGCCAACGGGAGGCTGCGCCAAGTCGGCCGCGTTATAGCCCAGCGCCACCGTCATCGACGAGCTGTACGGGATAGTCGCGAGCAGCTCACCGATGCGTGCGTCCATCGCGCCCACCAGCGGCGCGCCCGCGTGCGCTTCGCAGGCCACCACCACGCGCCGGGCATCGATCCAGTCGCCATCCACGCGCACGCGGAAGCCAGTGCCCGTTCGCTCGATCGATTGCGCGCGCCCTTGGCGGACTTCGATCTTGCCGCGAATCGCCACCGTAACCGCGTCCACCATCTGGCCCAGCCCGCCCTTGAGCGTGCGGAACAGCGGCGGCGCGGTTGCGCCATACGATCGCGTCTTAGCGGCCCGCGCGCGTTCGGCGAGTACGCCGCGCGTGAGGCTACCATATCGTTGGGCGAGTTCGACGAAGCGCGGCAGCACGCTCGTTACGCTCAACGCGGCTGGGTTGCCGCCGTAGACGCCGCTGAGCAGCGGCTCGGCCAGGTAATCCACCGCTTCGGCGCCGTAGTGCTCCTCGATAAACTCCGCCACCGATTGGTCGCCGGCATTGGCCTTCGGCGCGCGCAGCAGTTCCGTCGCCATCCGCAGCTTGGTGCGCCAGCCGACCAGGCTGGTAGCCAGTAACGGAAGAATCTTCGTCGGCACCATCATCATCAACCCGTCCGGCAGCGGGACCAGACGGCCATCGCGGCGCACAAAGGTCACGCGCAAATGGTCGTTGGAGCCGATCACCTGGTCGGCCAGACCGAGGTCGGTAATCAGCTCGAGCGCGGCGGGCTTGGCGGAAAGGAAACTATCCGGGCCGGCCTCGATCGTGCAGCCTTCCACGTTCACCGTTTCGATCACGCCGCCCAGGTGCGGCCGCGATTCGACGAGCGTCGCCGTTGCGCCGCCCTTGGCCAGATAATATGCAGCAGTCAGGCCGGAAATGCCGCCGCCGACGATGACGGTGTCAGACATCGGGAAGATCGCCGGTAGGGGAAGACGACGGGCAAGCTAACGCATGCCCCACGACCTCAGCCAGAGACGCCGTAAACGTGGCCGAATCGTTCAATGATGCCGGCCTTCGCAGTGCGATGCCGCGGACGGCGGCGTAGTCGCGGAACAGAATGTCGATATCGAACAGCACCTCGACATGGTCGGCGACAAAGCCAATCGGGTCCAGCACGACATCGCGCACACCCGCCGCGGCGTAACCATCCAGGCAGGATTCCACCGTGGGGCCAAGCCACTGACCGCCGGCCAGCCCCTGGCTTTGGAAAGCGAAATCCCATTGCGCGATGCCGGCGCGCGCGGCAACCGCGGCGGCCGTGGCGCGGCATTCGCCTGCGTACGGAT
>CAZFOP010000487.1:0-2868 GCA_964520085.1 uncultured Solibacteraceae bacterium
TGACGTATTCGAGGATGCGCTCCTCGGCGAAGGGCAGGTTCTCGCGCAGGATCTGGTGCTCCTCTTCGCGCTCCGGAAAGTCGATGAAGATCTGCGGTTGCAGGCGCGAATGGATATACTCGGGCAGTTCGAAGGTGGAGGCGTCGTCGTTCATCGTTGCCACCAGGCGGAACTGCGGGTGCGCTTTGATCTTAATGCCGGCCACGATGGATTCAACGTACCGCCGGTTGTCGAGCAGCGGCGCCAGGCTGGCCCAGCTCTTCTCGCTCATCCGGTTGCCCTCGTCGAGGATCGCGATGCCGCCGCGAATCATCGCCGTGACCAGTGGCGAGGCGACGTAGCGTAGGCTGCCCGTGCCCTCGATCACCGGCGTGACGAGCAAGTCCTCCGGCCGCGTGTCCATCGTCGCCTGGAGAATGTAGACCTCGCGCCCCATTCGCTTGCCGGCCGCGTAGGCGAGCGTGGTCTTGCCCACTCCCGGCTTGCCGAGCAAGCGCGGATTCATCGGCAAATCCTGCTCGTTGATCACCATCCACGCCGCCAGCAGGTGGCGCATCAACTCGCTCTGTCCCACCCACTCGGCCGCCAACTCATCGGGATGAGCCAGGTGGAGCGTGACGCCTTCGATTTCAACCGTCATCTGTCTTTCATTATCCAGCAAGCAGGACCGCGGAAGAAATCATGGCCACGTAAACACTGATGAACACAGTGAAAAAACTGAATCCCTTAGTTATGGGGTTCTTATCCGTGTTTATCTATGTTCATCTGTGGCCAGCAACGGTTCCTCTCGCACGCGCCCCTAATCCAGGTCGATATCGCGCACGATCGGTGGCGCGTTGGGGTTCTCCTTGGCGCGCTTGAACAACTCGTCGAATTTCTTTTCGAGCACCTTGCCATGCGATTTTTGCGCATCCACCTGCTTTTGGAAGACCTCGTCGCGGCGCGCTTCTTCGCCTTTTAGCTTGACCACCTCGGCTGCCAGATCCTCAATCGGTTTGGGCCGTTGCGGAATGGTGTGGGCAATGATGGCGCGCGTTTCGGCATCGATCCTGAGAATCGCCTCGCAGCACGGGCACTGCACGTCGAACATAGCTTTGGCCATGCAACCATAGTACGCGATGGAACGGAGCCTTGCGGTTTCGCCAGGCTCCGAAGGGAGATGATTGTGAGGTTTTGAGAGGTGTAAAGGTGGGCTTACTGGTGCGGTGACGCTTTCAGCAGGGGTAAGGTAGGATCAATCTTCTCCCATCGGGCCTGAGTAATTCTGATCACGATAACTTATTGAGCAATTAACATTCCAAATCCTAACTGGCGTGGAATCAATCCTGGCATCCAAAACCGGAGCTTCCCCGCAGGCAGATTTGGTACCAATGTGTCAGACAAGTACACCAACCTTCCACCAATCGCCATAGTCCGGCAATAACTTGCCACCTAGGCGGATGGTATAGTGAACGGTTATGATGGCCGCCACCGAATCCGTGCTGGACTTATTCCGCTTTACGGGAGCTTACTTGGAGGGCCACTTCCGCCTGACAAGTGGCCTGCACAGCGACCGTTACATGCAATGCGCGCTGGTGCTGGCGCACCCGAAGGCGGCGGAGAAGATGGGCAAGATGCTGGCTGCCGCGTTGCAGCCGAAGCTGGCGGCAGGGGTCGCCGTGGTGGTCTCGCCGGCGCTGGGCGGTTTAATCATTGGCCACGAAGTGGCGCGCGCGCTGGGCTGCCGCCACATCTTCACCGAGCGCGATCCGGAATCCCGAAAAATGGTTTTGCGGCGGGGGTTTTCGGTCGAGCCCGGTGAAATCGCCTGCGTGGTGGAGGATGTCATTACTACCGGTGGCAGCACTATTGATGTGATCGCCGTTCTCCAACGGGCGGGCGCCAATGTGGTGGCCGCCGGTTCCATCATCGATCGCAGCGGCGGGACTGCGGACGTGGGCGTGCCGCGCGCGGCACTGGCCACCATCGAAGTGGCCGCTTACAATCCCGAGGAGTGCCCGCTGTGCCAGCAGGGGATTCGGCTGGTGAAGCCGGGCTCGCGCCCCGCGTGATTCGCCGCATCCGCATCACGCTGGCCTACGATGGCGGACCCTTCCATGGCTGGCAGGTGCAGCCGGGCCTGGCGACCATTCAGGGCGCACTCGAGGAAATCGTTTCCGGCATGGAAGGCAAGCCGGTACATGTAGCAGGCTCGGGCCGCACCGATGCCGGCGTGCACGCGCTCGAGCAAGTGGCCGCCTTCAGCATCGAGAATCCCATCCCGCTCGCCAACCTGCGCCGCGCCATGAACCGCTTGCTATCGCCCGCCATTCGCATTCGCTCGGCCGAAGAGGTGGACGCCGCTTTTCACCCGCGCTTCGACGCCAAAGCCAAGACCTACGAATATCGCATCGCCCGCGGAGAGGTTTGCAGCCCGTTCGACTGGCCCTTCGTGCATCACTATCCCTACCCGCTGGACGAAGATCGCATGGCGCGGCTGGCCGGCGTTTTCGCTGGCGAGCACGATTTCAGCGCGTTCGCTGCCGCCGACGACCGCGACGACGAAGGCCGCTCCACGGTGCGAACGGTTTTTTCCTCCGTGCTCACGCGCGATCGGGACCGGCTGGTTTACCGCGTTCGCGGCAGCGGCTTCTTGAAGCACATGGTGCGCAACCTGGTGGGCACGCTGATCGAAGCCGGCCGTGGCAACATTGCCGATACCGCATTTCCGCCAGAGTCCGGCGCCACCGCTCCGCCCAAGGGCCTCTTTCTGGTTGGTGTCGAATACTGAGAGCCAGCCGGGCCGGGCGTGCCAGGAGGCGCCCACCGGTCCGTCGTAGGGGCCGGGCATGCCCCAATGCTGTCCAAATTAGCCGGAAGGGGCCTTGA
>CAZFOP010000488.1:0-2855 GCA_964520085.1 uncultured Solibacteraceae bacterium
CCATCGATCCATGCCTCCCGAAACTACTGTTATACGATAGATTGCCGCCATGGAAATTGCGTTCCCGCTGCCGGAAACTATTTGCTGGCTGCCTGGCGCGCCAGACGCCGCCGGGTGGTTGCCGGCACGATTCCCTTCATGCGCAGATACGTAAACAACTGCTGGCGATGGGTCAGTTCATGCTCCTTGATCCATTGCAACATTTCCAACCGCGTGACCATCGCGCCATCCACGCGCTTGATCGTCGCAGCCCAAAACTCCGGTGTCTGGCCGCCCAGTTGTGCGGCGCGCTCGTCCGCGGATTCGCGCAACCGGCGGACCAGTTCGGCTGGCTCCAGAGCTTCCGGAATGTGGGCCACATAGCTGGCGATGCGCGCGCGAAAATCGGGGACGGTGAAATCGCTGTCGCCCGCGAGCAACATGCCGGTCAGGGCGTGCGTGGAGACCAGAATGTGGCGTCCGATCTGGCCGAAGGTCTGCAAGTCGGCAGCCGGCCGATAGTTGAATTCGTTCGCCGGGAACTCCTCCACCGCGGTGCTCGTATTCTGGCGGATATTCTTCCAGGAATCGATGACGTGTTCGGCTCTCACCATGCCATCATTGTACCCGCAAGAGAGCCGACAGGGAACGCTTTATCCGTTGTCTCAAGTTCCGCCGGCTGAGGCACGGCCGCTGAACCGCGCTCGGGCGAACGGATTTCAGCACTCGTGAATACTCTGAAAATGCCCGGAAAATCGGAGATGCAAGCCTGAATACCTGTGTTACACTACTTGCGTCTTTTTCGGAGAACGCATCGATGCGCTTCAATCGAATTCTGGCCACTGTTGTGTGGCTGAGCCTGGCTGGATGCATTCCGGCTTTTGGGCAGCAGCTCTATCCGATTGTGCTTCCAACCTCTGCATATACGGGGCTGACCACACTCATTCCCATCACGGCCGCGGATGGGACTGGGATGACGTCGCTCACGGACGGGATTCAAACCGTTTCATTTTCCTCGACAGTTGACGCGCGCACGGTGCCGAACGGCGGGTGGGCAACCTGGGGATCTCCGCCCAACACGGAAAGTAGCACGCCGCGCGTTCTAGTGACTTCTGGAACGAGCCTGACGCTGACTCTCTCGGTTCCCTCTCACACGTTCGGGTTCGAAATCGAACCGAACGACGGTTTAGCACAGGTCTTCACCGCCCAGTACTATAACGGAACCTCGCTGCTCGGCAGCACGTCACTCACCATGAATTGGAACTCGGGCGCGTTGCTGGCGGCTGGATCCGACGCCACCACAATCACCAGTGTGGTAATTACCGCGCCCGCGACGGCGGGAGGCTTCGGCATGGCCGAGTTCCGCTACGGCACTACGGTCGACCCCGGCGCTCCCGCGCCGAACACCATCGTCACCGGCGGGCTCAGCCTGCTGCTCCTGGCGGCGGGCGCCCTACTGGTACGAATGCGGAAGCGCGCCGAAGCGTAGCGTCTTCAGGCTTCCCCATTCGGCACGCCATAAACCCTCTCGCGCGGAACTGCGGCCAGTTCCGCGCGAGGACACGGGTCATCCGTGCGTCGACGCTCCGCGGCGTGTAACAATCCAGCCGCCTGAGGCGCGCCCCCTCCGCCGGTATAATAATAGATACCAATGCACTTGAAACGCGACGAGAGGGTTGTCGACCTGAATCCGCAGGAGACTGCGGAGTGGGTGGAGGCGCTGGACCAGGTTCTGGACGAAACCGGTCCGGACCGCGCGGCGTACCTGGTCGAGAAGCTGTCGGAGCGCGCCAGAACGGGCGGCGCGGAACTGCCCATCCGCCTGAACACGCCTTACATCAACACCATCCGGCCGGATGAGGAAGTCTCGTATCCCGGCGACCGCGCCATGGAGCGGCGTATCAAGAGCCTGATCCGCTGGAATGCCATGGCCATGGTGGTGCGGCAGAACAAGTACGATGCCGGCATCGGCGGCCACATCTCCACCTACGCCTCGCTGGCCACCCTGCTCGAAGTCGGGTTCAACCACTTCTTTCGCGCCACCTACGGCGACCAACCTGGCGACCTGATCTATTTTCAGGGTCATGCCTCGCCGGGCGTGTACGCACGCGCTTTTCTGGAAGGCCGGCTGAGCGAAGATCATCTAAAGAATTTCCGCCACGAGCTGCGCGACAAGCCGGGGCTATCCTCTTACCCGCACCCTTGGCTGATGCCGGACTTCTGGCGCTTTCCCACCGTATCCATGGGCCTGGGGCCGATCAACGCCATCTACCAGGCGCGCTTCATGCGGTACCTGGAGAACCGTGGTGTGATCCCCGCCACGGCGCGCAAGGTTTGGGCGTTTCTGGGCGACGGGGAGACCGACGAGCCGGAGTCGATGGGATCGCTCACGCTGGCATCGCGCGAAAAGCTGGACAATCTCATCTTCGTCGTCAACTGCAACCTGCAACGGCTGGATGGCCCTGTGCGTGGCAACGGCAAAATCATCCAGGAACTGGAAGCGGCTTTTCGCGGCGCCGGCTGGAACGTGATCAAGTTGATCTGGGGCGAGGATTGGGACGCTCTGATCGAACGCGATACGACCGGGCTGCTGATCAAGCGCATGGGCGAAGCGGTGGACGGCGAATATCAGACCTACGTCACCCGCGACGGCGCGTACATTCGCAGAAGCTTCTTCGGCAAGTACCCGGAGTTGCTGGACCTGGTTTCGCACCTGAGCGACGAGGATCTGTTCAAGCTGCATCGCGGCGGGCACGATCCGTGCAAGGTCTTCAACGCGTTCAAGGACGCCACCGAGTTTACCGGCCGCCCCACGGTGGTGCTGGCCCATACCATCAAAGGTTACGGGTTGGGTGAAGCCGGCGAGGGCCGCAACA
>CAZFOP010000489.1:0-2851 GCA_964520085.1 uncultured Solibacteraceae bacterium
AAGTCTTCCATCATTCGGTTGACTGGAGAGGGCTGGGCCGATGCCCGGCCATATGGGGAGAGGCGGATGTTCATCGGAAACTCCATTCTAGAGGAACGTCTCCGATCGGCGCCGGGCGGCCTTGGCTTCGCGCCCCGGTGAGTGGCAACCGCCGGCGACGGAGCGGTCTGCAACATGGCAACGAGTCGGGTGAGTGGCTGGCCAAGTCTGAAGAACGATAGCTGGCGCCAGATCTTGCCACCAATGATCGCGGGCCGCCCTACCCCAGGGCCTGGAGTCGTTAGGAGGAAACCGACACGGAACGATAAGTGGCGATATCGGTTGCTACCTTCACGCCGTAGCCAACTGAAGCGGTGGGACCGACTGTAAACTGCACGACAGCCCCACATCGCCTCAGAATAGGAATGGGATAAATCGTCGCGTGCGTTTCATGTAAGCTGCATAGGCAGCACCGAAGGTCCCGAGATTTTCTCTTTCCTCGGCAACTGAGGTGGCCGCCAGAAAACCGCTCGCACTCAGCGCCAGCACAAGGGCACTGAGCGCAAATGGTTTCTTCAGATAAGCGCACCAGACAAGCGCCAGCAAGGAAGCGTACAAGGGGTGCCGGATAAACTGGTACGCACCTACCGTGACCAGCGTGGTTGTATTCTCAAAAGTAAGATTGGTGCTTCTTGCGGCAGTGGCCACGGGCCTGCCAATCAAGCGAAGCAGCCGAAATCCTTCAATCGCCAGTCCAATCGAGACAGCTCCGAGGAACCATGACACCAGTTGGCGAACCGAGAGTGGATCTCGAAACCACACCGGGGCGTTCAGCAAAATCAAGGCTGACAGGAGTTCGAACGCGAAAAAGCGATAAAAGCCGTGAGTGCGCAGATCCCTCAGCGACCGCCACGACAAACCAATGAAGGCGGCTGATGCAGCGAAGAAAATGGCTACTCGTAGCAATGTGTTCGCCGCCTCTCGACGAGTTGGCAGAACAAAGGATACCACTTTCACGCTCGCGCGATCAGTCATGTCGGCAGCGTTATTTCAGGTTATCGGTAGCTATCTGTCTGGGGCGATAGCGGCAAATCTTTCCGCATCGCCAGTGGCGACAGATTCGGTGGGGGCGGTTGGCGAAGTGAATTCAGCGTGGCGAGCCGGGACCGAAGGTGACCGAGGGTGCCGGCCGCGCCCAGCAGTGGTATGATGGCGCGCAACAGCTATGATCTATTTGCGTTGGCTCTCGTTGCTTGTTCTTGCGCTCGCCAGTCTGGCGGCGTGGTGCCAGCCGGCGAACCACGCCATCGTGCTGCACGCAGCCCGGCTGCTGGACGTGGAGACGGGTCAGATGACCGCGCCGGGCGAAGTGCTGGTGCGCGGCGAGCGGATCGTCGAGGTTGACGTGAAGGTCAACCGGCCGGTGGATGCGGAGGTGATCGACCTGGGAGACTGCACCCTGCTGCCGGGATTGATTGACGCGCACGTGCATCTGTTCCTGCATCCCGGCGCGGAGGACTTGCAAACCGTGCAGGAATCGGTGCCGCAGCGAACCATAGCCGCGGTGCTGGCGGCGCGCGACGACCTGATGGCCGGATTCACCGCCGAGCGCGACATGGGGACCGAGGGCGCCGGATCAGCCGACACGGCGGTGCGCGATGCGATCAACGCGGGTTTCATTCCGGGTCCCCGGCTGCGCATCAGCGGCAACGCCATCGACATTCTAGGCGGTCATGAAGACTCGATCGGCTACAACCCGGAGCAGCTGGTGCTGCCAAACGCCACCCAGGCCAACGGCGCGCTCGAGTTGATCCGCGTCATCCGCCGGCAGTTCAAGGAGGGGGCGGACTTTATCAAGATATACGAGACGGGCCACGACACGCTCCACGGAGGCAAGTTCGCCACCCCTTATCAGTACACCGAGGCGGAGTTGGCGACCGCAGTTGCGGAGGCGGAGCGCTTGGGCAAGCGAGTGGCCGTGCATGCGACCGGCGAGCCGGGCACTCTGTATGCGGCGCGGGCCGGCGTGGCATCCATCGATCATGCCTACCAGTTGAGCGACGAAACCATGTGGCTGATGCGCGAACGCGGCATCTTCGCCGTACCCACCTTCGCCATCGTCGAGTACTTTGCCGATCATGCGCCTTCGCCGGTAGCAGCGGCTCGGGAACTGGCTATGCTGCAATTCCACGCCGCCGAGTTCCGCAAGCAGTTGGCGGCCGGGGTCGAGTTCGCGATGGGCTCGGACGTGGGGCCGTTTCCGCACGGCACGCAAGCGCGCGAATTCGCGCTGATGGTGAGATACGGCATGTCACCCTTGGCGGCGATTCAAGCCGGCACTCTGCACGGAGCGAAGCTGCTTGGATGGGAAGGCCAGATCGGCGCGCTGAAGGCCGGCTTTTTTGCCGACGCAATCGCGGTGGAGGGAAATCCGCTCGAAGACATCGGCGCGCTCGAAAAAGTCAGCTTCGTGATGAAGGCCGGCGTGGTGTACCGGAAGTAGGGGAACCGGGCGCCGGTTGTTGAGGCCATTGCGTGAGACTGTTGCTTGGAAGCCTTCTGCGGCTCGTGATAAGATAGCTGCCAGGTGATTTCGCCCATGCGAATGCCCAATCCCACCATCGCTATTCGGTAAGCGCCGAGGGCGCTTCCGGTAGCTTCTTTTTCCCGTTAACCCAAAAACCAGGTCAGTGCGGAGCTGTACTTCGCGAGGGCATTTCCATGCGGGTGACAGAGGAACGTGCATTTGCCCGCCAGCGCAACTTTCTGCGAGAGGCGCTGGCGGGAAGCGATCAAGACTATACCGAAGGCAGCTTGAGCCGCGGCATCGCGCTGCTGGCCATCCCGACCATGCTCGAGATGGCGATGGAAT
>CAZFOP010000490.1:0-2839 GCA_964520085.1 uncultured Solibacteraceae bacterium
GCGCGGTGGACTTCCGCGGGGTTCTTGTCCGTATCGTCCACGTTCGAATGCGAACCCACCGAGATGAACAGCCTGGCGCCGTCATTCGAAAAGGCCAGGTCGCGCGTCCAGTGCCCGCCTCCGCGAAGACGCCCGCCGCCGGGGATCGTCGCGACTACGACTTCCGGCTTGCCCGTGGCCTGCAAGTCGCCGTTGCGATACGCAAAGCGCACTACCGAATCGGTGTTCGCCACGTACAAAAAGGTGGGGTTGGGGCCGAGCGGATAGAAGGCCAGCCCGAACGGTTGCGCCAGCCCGGTGGCGTAAATCTCCATCTTCTCAGCCTGACCGTGCGCGTCCACGCCGCGCAGTACGCGTATCCGGCCGGGCTCGCTCTCCACCACAAACAGATCGCCGTTCGGAGCGGTGCGCACCAGCCGCGGGTTCGTCAGGCCCGAGGCGTACTCGGTGACGGAGAAGCCGGGCAGCACCTTCGGCCAGGCATCGGCGGGACGCGGCACCAGATGCGGCCCGTTATCCACGGCGTCGGTCGCATACGGTTGCGGCAGATCGGCCACCGTGATTTTGCGCACGGCCCCTGGTTGTTGCCTGCGGTAATCGGTGAACGCCGCTGGACCGGTATCGATCTTAACGCCGGCCGGCAGCGCGGCATACAAAAGGCCGGCGCCAATAGCGACTCCGCACAGCACGAGCGGAATTGAATGTGATCGTTGAGACATTGTGTGGGATCCCTCCGACTACAGAGTCACTCCACATGATGTCTTAATGCCGTTCCGCGATTCAGCCGATTGGCGGACGGCGCGGCGCCTACTGGCCCGGCGTCACCTTCACGCCATCGGCCAACGGCACATCGGTAGGCAGGGCCACCGCATCGCCCTCGGCCAACCCGGCGGTTACTTGCACCTGGGTCACGGTGGAGTTGCCGGCCTTCACCATGCGGCGCGCCACGTGGTCGCCCTCCAGCCGGAATACCCAATCGCCCGCCGTGTCGTGATGCAGCGCCTCCTTGGGAATCACCAGCGCGCTCTCGGCAACACCCGTGCGAATCTCGGCATCCACATTGGTGCCCGGTATCAACTCGCGGCCGGGGTTGTCGATTACCGAAACCACTTCGCCCACCTGCCGCGAGCCCAGCGGCTCAATCGCAGCCGGCATTTTCTCCACCGCGCCGTGCCACTGCCTTCCCGGCAGCGCTTCCCAGGTGATGGTGACCGGCTGGCCCGGCGCCACGCGGCCGAGCAGCGGCTCGTCGACATATACGCGCACACGCACCCGGTCGAGACGTCCCACGTTCGCCAGCAGATCGCCCGCGGCCAGGTACGCGCCCGACCGCAACACCAAACCGTACACTTGCCCGGCCAGCGGCGCGCGCAGCACAGCCGCCGCGGCGTGTGCGCGGACCGCGTTCAACGCCGCCTGCGCATCGGCCAGCCGCGCACGCGCCGCATCCACGTCCGTCGCGCCCACCAGCGCCTTGCGCCGCTTCTCTAGGCCGTCGATTTCGATCTGCGATTGGCGCGCCTTATCGGCTTCCTCCTGCGCCTCGCGGGAGGTGGCGGCCTGCTTGGCTTCTAGCCGCTTCAGTGCTTCGTAGTCCTTCTGTTCCTTCTCCAAATCGAAACGCGCCCGTGCCAGATTGTTGTCGATGTCGGCGATCTCCGCCGGCCGGCCGCCCTGTTCCAGCGACGCCAGGTGCGCGCGCGCCTCATCCACCCGCGCCTGGGCGGCTTCGAAATCCGTGGCGCGCGTGGGGTCGCTGACCTCCGCCAGCGCCGCTCCTTCCGCGACCATCTGGCCCTCATGCACCGCCACCGTGCTGAGCAGACCCGCTGTCTCGGCGCGCACCGGCCGCCATTCGTACGGTTCCACTTTTCCATTGGTGGGCAACGTGCTCACCAGGGTTTGCCGCTGGACGCGCGCGAAGCCGACAGCCGGCGGCCGGCTCTTGCGCAAAACTCCCCACGCGATTATGGCGGCAGCCACCGCCAGCAGCAGCACTGCAAGCTTCTTCAATCCAGTCTCCCCACCTATCTTAACCACTGTCTCGAAGCGCGGGAAACACGCCCCGCGGCCCGGCGCGGACGATATGATTGGATCATGACGCGACGCGATCTCGGCAAACTCGCCTTGGCGGGCGCGGTGAAACTGGACCAGGTTCCCGCCCAGGACAATCCGCCCCAGTACACCGGCGCTCTCGACGGTTTCGAAAACAAGGTGGACGCAGCCGGCTTCGACCCCGTGCTCTATACGAAGCGCCGGCATGACGCCGCGCCGCTGCGGATGACTTTCCGCGCTACCACACCCGTCGAGGCCGAGCGATGGCAGCGCGGCTTGCGCGCCAAGGTCGCCGAGTTGGTGGGCGACTTCCCCGCTGGGCGAACGCCGCTCCACGCGCAGACGCTGGAGGTCCGCGAGTATCCCACGTACCACCGCGAGAAATTCGTCTTCGAAAGCCAGCCTGGCGTCGGGGTGCTCGGCTACCTGCTGACGCCCAAAGGCCGCGGGCCATTTGCACCTGTGATCGCGATTCCGGGCCACGGCCGCGGCGTGGACGATATTGTCGGCATCGACGAACAGGGCCGCGACCGGAGCGTGAAAGGCCCTTACGAATATGACTACGCGATCCAGATCGTCGAGCATGGCATGGCCGCGGTGGCCATCGAGCCGATGGCATTCGGATGCCGCCGCGACGCCATCACCAAGACCAAAGGCCCGACAGCGACTGCCTGCCAGCCCGTTGGCGGCTCGGCGTTGCTGCTCGGCCAGACCATCCTCGGCTGGCGCGTCTATGACACCATGCGCACCATCGACTGGATCGCCACCCGCCCGGAACTGGACG
>CAZFOP010000491.1:0-2836 GCA_964520085.1 uncultured Solibacteraceae bacterium
TCAAGGATGCACCGCTACACCACCGCAGTCCATGCGGCCATCACAGGACGCTTACACATGGCCTGAACTGTCCCCTTTTCCTTTTTCCTCTCCAGCGCATCGACCAACTACACCGCGTCGCCGATCACCTATACCGCCGCTGGCGGCCTGTCGAGCCTGCCGCTCGGCAACGGCATCACGAAAACCTACTCTTGGAACGACCGCTTGCAGCAGACCGGCCTCCAGGCCGGTAGCCTGCTCGCGCTGAACTTTTTCCCCTGTGACAGCTTGTAACTTATTGAAAAAATGGAGCGGGAGACGGGGCTCGAACCCGCGACGTCCAGCTTGGGAAAATACTGTTCCGTTGAAAACAGGGAACATATGCGCCTAAGGCGATGATAACTGGCAACTTGCGACCACGTAGTTTCAGGCACTTACAGGTATCCGGTTCCTTAACGCAGTAATCGCAGTAACGGAATCGGAGCTGCTTTTCGATCACACAAAAGAGACTTCGGCTTCCTCGCACAAAGGCGCGTCGGGCCACGCCCGGCGCCGCGCGAGGTGGTCATTGCAGCATACACTTTCGCTTGGTGTATCTCCGGCCGGAGATCATACTTTCCGGCCAATGGAAGACGCGGGTTCCGTCCTTCGCCGGGTCCACGGCGACCTGGTCGTTTCCAAACGGCAACTCGAAAAGGCCAAGGGCATCGAACTCGTTCGATTGAACCGCGAACAGACGAGTCAGACCCTTTGCTTTAGCTCCCGCCCGTTCGTCCTGTGCGGCCTGCCAGTCCGGCGCCTGCCGCCGAACCAGCTCCTCTACGAACGACGGAATGGTCGCTTCGTCCTGCAGCTTGCCGGGCATCCCGACTACGGGGTTCCGTTCGGCCAGGACCGGATCGTGCCGATCTTCTTGGCGACGCTGGCCGTCCAGCAGAAGAGCCAAGTCATCCGATTCCGAAGCGCATCCGAGATGTTGGGAGCTTTCGGAATGCACAAAGGTGGCAAGGAGTACCGCCGGTTGATCGGAGCATTCGAACGGATCTTCGGTGCCACGATGTTCTTCGGGACAGACACGCTGAAGCCCGGTGCCAAAGTGGTTCACCGGTCGCGCTTCAACTTCCTGCGCGAGGCCACGATCTGGTACAGCCGCGACGAGAATCAGCCCGCGTTGTCCGAGGCATTTGAGAACGTCATCGTGCTGAGCGATGAGTTCTATCAGGAGATCGTGGAACACCCGATCCCAACCGACATGGACGCCGTGCGCGTATTGTCGTCGGCGCCGGCGACACTCGACTTGTTCATGTGGCTCTCGTATCGCTGCTTCGCTGCGAAGGGGGAAGAGTTGGTCCCAATCTTCGGGCCGCGGGGCTTGGCCGCGCAACTGGGAAACGTGGAGTACGCGAGACCGCGGCGCTTCCGCGAAAAACTCGAGGACTGGCTCCGCGCCATCCACGGGATGTGGCCGGAATGTCCGGCTCGCATCTCGGCTGACGGTTCCGCGCTGATCGTCAACCGGGCCGCGGCTGTCGCACCAGCGTGCTGACCAGCGCCTGAAGCGGCGGCTTCAGGTCTGCATACTCTTGGCGAACGCTTCCCTATCGGGACGGCATACAGTGAGCGTGTGCCCGGCACGGGACTTTAGGGGCGCTTTTCGTAAACGACTGCTTTGATGTGCCTTCTTGCTCGCTAGCGCGATTCGGAGACGCCCACCCGCAGCTCTCGGAAGTACTGATTGATCACGTTGAATGTCGCGTCAATATCCGCCGGCAGCCCGCATTCCTTGGCCAGCGCCTCGAACGGCTGGCGCCAATCTGGCGGCGGTGGAATCAAGCCCGACGGCAGGTCGTGTGAATTTCGCCGCGTGAACGTCCGCTGCAAAGCGTCGAGGAGTCTGGCCTTGTCCAGCCCGCCTCCTCCAATCAGCAGGGCGAGATCCACCAAGTCCTTCACCCGGCTATTCGCGGCATTCCGCGGGAGCGTGTACGCGTGGATCTTCTCCGCAAACTGCTGTTCCCGAGCGATCATC
Source organism: uncultured Solibacteraceae bacterium (assembly GCA_964520085.1). Taxonomy (GTDB): domain Bacteria; phylum Acidobacteriota; class Terriglobia; order Bryobacterales; family Bryobacteraceae; genus Bog-375. The sequence goes on from CAZFOP010000491.1 coordinate 2,009, forward strand.
TGAACCCGCGAGGCCTCGATGCCGGCGAATCCCAGCCAGTCTCGGCACTGCGCGATCTCCAGCGGTTGTAGAACGATGTCGCCGATCCCCACGTCCAGATGGAACCGGGCGAAGGTGCGCACGTCGAGGCGAGCCTCCACGGAATATCGAGATCCGCCGTAGGGCGCGGCGGTCAGATCCATGGCCGGCGGGCCGATGACGTATTCAAACCAATCCCCGAGGGCGAGATCGGCCCTATTCTGAAGCATCGCTCTCACGGCCTGGTTTGGATCGCCGTCGGCCACCGGCGCCATCAGATGCGGCAGTGTGAGGTCGATGTCCACGGTGGCTCGTGCCATCTTGAACCGGAGTTCGAGTGCGTACCCGCCCTTCAGCGCCCAGGGCGCCGACTCTTCCCGAAAGAGGCGCGCTAGCAAGCGATCGAATGACACCTGGCGCCGCAGCCGATTCAGATCGACCTGCTCCTTCAGCGCCGCCGTTCTGAGACGCTCCTCAAGCGCCTTTCGGAACGCCCCAGCGGTGGCGTAGGTCTTCGGCTCGGGCATTACGCCGCCCGCCTTAATGCATCTTCAATCAGTCTGCGTGCGGGTTCAGTCATGTGCGTATCGTGGATCTGCTGTCGGCTGATAAGCCCCCGGTCGGCCGCCTGCCGGATCGCTTGGCGGAGAATGCTCCGCTCCACGCCTCCCGCGTCGATCAGATCCAGAATCGTGCGGAGCGGCCGTGTGAACTTGTAGCCCTGCGACGTGGCCACATCGGCCTCTGCGAGGTCCGCATAGTGGAGAGCGAGGACCCCCGGAATCTCGCTGTTGCGGCGGAATCCGGTTG
>CAZFOP010000492.1:0-2828 GCA_964520085.1 uncultured Solibacteraceae bacterium
GACGGCGGAATTTGGAAACTCGACACCGCCAGCGGTTCCTGGACGGACATCACGCCCGACCGGCCCGACGCCGCCCACGATAGAGCATTTGGCTATGGCGGTGTTTCGGTGGATGCGCATCATCCGCGGACCGTGGTCGCCAGCACGTATTACCATCCGGGCGGCGAAGAGATTTTCCGCAGCGTTGATGGCGGCAAGAGTTGGAAAGGGGTATTCGCCTCGGGCGGAACTTACGATTTTTCGCTGGCGCCCTACGTGGCCCGTACGCCGATTCACTGGCTGTTCGACATCGAAATCGATCCGGCCAATTCCGATCACGCCATTTTCACGACCGGCTACGGCGGTTACGAGACGTTTAATCTCACTGCGATCGATTCCGGTAAGCCGACCAAATGGAGCGTGATGAGCACCGGCATCGAAGAGACCGTTGCGCTGGATCTGCACAGCCCGCCGGAGGGCGCGCACCTGCTCACCGCCATCGGCGACTACGGCGGCTTCGTCCACTCCGACCTGAATAAGCCAGCGCCCGAAGGCAGCTATGACCGCCCGCGCTTCGGCAACACGACAGGCGTGGCCGGCGCCGCAAACAGTCCGGAGATGATCGTTCGCGTGGGCAGAGCAGCCGGCAATCGCGGCGGCGGCAACATCGGTTACTCGATGGATGGAGGCAGGTCCTGGCAGCCCACTCCGTCGGCGCCGCCCAACGCCAGTGAAGGGAGCGTCGCAGTCTCCTCCGACGGCGCCACCTGGGTGTGGACGCCGGAGCGCGGCGCCGTGTACTTCAGCGGCGATTTCGGCGGACGTTGGACGCAGTCCGAAGGCATCCCCGAGAATACGCGCGTGATTGCCGACCCCATCAATCCACGCAAATTCTATGGCCTCGCACTGTTCGACGGGAAGCTTTTCGTCAGCACGGATGGCGCGGCAACTTTCACGGCGCAGCCACTCACGCTACCCGATGGTTCACCCACGCGTAGCGTCCGCGACGAGCGCGGCGACGGCCGCGGCGGCCAGGACCGCATTTACGCAACACCCGGCCGGGCAGGCGACCTGTGGCTGGCGGCATTCAACGGGCTGTACCACTCCACCGATACCGGCTTGACGTTCGCCCGTTTGGGCCAAGTCGAGCAGATTCATGCATTCGGCTTCGGCCAGGCCGCGCCCGGCAGCACCGGCTCAACGCTGTACCTCATCGGCGTGGTCGATGGTCTGCGGGGCATTTTTCGCTCCACGAACACCGCCAAGAGCTGGGTGCGGATCAACGACGATCGGCATCAATGGGGTTTGCTGCTGCAGATTACCGGCGATCCCAAGCAGTTTGGCAGAGTGTACGTCGGCACCCACGGCCGCGGAGTATTGTATGGCGACCCGGCGACGCACTAATCCATTTTGCAACTACCCTGTCCGGCCCTGAGATCCACTCAGCCGCCGTAAGGCATGGGGGGTACTTTGCCCAACTGGCGCGAGTAGACGGTGAGGGCGCCGCGATGATGGGCGGTGTGCTCGACCATCGCCCATACGATGTCGGTGATGGGTTGGCCACCCATGACCGGGCCGGGCGGAAGCGGCTGGGCGAGGTCCTCCGGGCTGCGCGAGCGTAGGAAGTGAATCGCGTTCGCGTATGCGGCTTCGAGGGCCGTGCGCGCGGCGGCGAGCGAAGTTACACGCTCCAAGGCGGCAGCGTGTTTGGCGAAATCCAGGTCGAAGCCTTCGGGTTTGGATGCACCTTCGACGAACCAGTCGAGAGTCTGGGCCGCGTGCGCGACCTGCTGGGCGACGGTCATCATGTCTGCCTGCGGACGGAATCCGGAGTCGGCTTCCTCAAGGACCCTGGTTGAGCGGTCGAAGAAATCTTTGCTAGCGAGTAACTGGTTGGCAAAATCGTAGTGTTGCGGTTTTGGGCTCATGGATGACACTATATCATTAGGCGAATAAAAAGAGAATACCCACTGATTGCAATTCGGAGTGTTTCTGCATTCTAACCTGTGGGCATGGTGCTGTGGCGCACCCGTCGCCTCAGCGAAAGCCGTTGGTTTGAAGGCGGCCGCTGGTTTCCCGGACCCTTCTGACGACAGCACTCTACAGACTAACTCAGAAGTCCACACAGGACCTGGGGGCCGTTACCCTTCGGCGACCGACCGTTCGGCCAATTCGCCGAACAGGGGCAGCGAATAGGCCTGGTCGTGAGATGCCTTGATCATCATGAAAACAGACATGATAAGCAGTGCCAAGCCAATCAGCTTGTCGACTTCGAGATGCGGGGACACCGAGCAGATGGGGCGGATCACCCAGGCATTCATGAGCCAGGCGACGAACAGGTACAGGCCCTGGAAGGCGTGGAAGCGCACGGTGCGGTCGTGGCGGAAGCGGTCCGAGGCGAGCCAGATGATGCAGGCGATCCAGCCAATGCCGGGCACGTAGCTGAGCACCGCAGCCGTCCGCGGGGACACGCCGGTGAGCGGGTCCGGGCCCGCTGGTGGCGCGGTTGCGGCGGGTTGGCGCATGCCACAGCGCCAACAGAACTGGTCGCGGGCCGCCACTGGGTTTCCGCATTGTGTGCAAAACGGCATGCTACTTCTCAATACGTTACGCAACCGCGCATTGTTCCGCAAGCTGCCCCCGCCGGACATGCAAAAGCTGGGACTTTGTACACAGACGGCCTCCGCCATGATCCGAGCGCACGGCTTGCACAGTTCGACATCGTCGGGAAACCAGATGCTCCCCCATCCCAAACCTGACCCGCGCCGGAAGGTGAGCCTCCAGCGAAACCAGCGTCTGGAAGCTGTGAAACAATCAAACATTTCTCTTGAATTCTGTATCAAGGTCCG
>CAZFOP010000493.1:0-2765 GCA_964520085.1 uncultured Solibacteraceae bacterium
CAGGGGACTGGCCGTGCGATCCACCACCGCCCAGGATTGAATGGCATCGGGCTCGCTCGGGTCGTCGGCGCGCGTGGCTAGCACCTGGGTGGCTGCGCCGCATCGTCCGTCGATGCCGGCCAGATCGCTGCCCCACGATGGCATGGGCGCCAGCGCATTGAAGTTGACGTCGAACAATTCCGAGTGGCCGTCCGACAGCGCCAGCAGCCAGTACTTGGAGGTGCGATCCTCGACTGCGGCGGCAGAGAAGAAAGGCGGTGCAGAGCGTGCGGCGCCGGTTTGCGTCACCACGCGTCCATCGAAAAAATTGCGCCCAGGCGCGAAATTGGCGGCCAGCGCCGCTCGGCTGCCGGAAGCGAGCATCCACGGCTGATCGCCCGGCCGGCAGTCCAGACTCAGCTCTGGCTCTATCGTGCCCTGGCATGCCAAGCCGGGGAGAAACGCCTCGAAGCTCGGTGCGCTCGCGTGCAGGTGTCCGCGCAGGTCGCGCGGCCACGGGCCTGGCGGCTTAAACCGCACGGTCTGGCGCGGCTCCCAGCGATCAGCGCGGCGCGCCAGCAGAGTAATTCGGGAGGGCGCCAGCACCAGCATCGCGTCGCCCGCGATCGCCAGATCGAGGATCTGCTCCTCCTGCTCCCAGAGCAGCTTCTTCTCGAGACCCACACCGGCGACTGCCGGTTGTCCCGCGCTGGCGCGCTTCCAGGCGGCGATCCACACCGTGCGTTCGTCGCCCTTGCGCGCTTCTTCCACCAGCAGGTAATCGGTGGCGCTTTCGCTCAACGTGAGCGACACATCCATCGCCGCCGCGCCTTGCCCCACGCGCCCGCCCGCTTGCCGCAGCAGATTCTCAAACGCCACGCGCAGCCGCGCCGTCTCGGCCGAATCGAGCGACGACGAATTGCGGCAGGCCACCGAAACCGGCGTGCCCGCGCCCGCCAGCAGCGCCGTCTTGGCCGCCAGCTCGCGCACCGCGCCATCCAGGCTCTCGGCCGCATCGGCCAGCGGCGCCGCCCACAGCAGAAGCGCAGCCCACGCCGCATGCCTCGCATTCACGGCTGCGATCATAGCACATCGCGATTGCGGCTTCCGTCAAGCGCGCGGATGATGCCCCGCAGGCATCCCCGAGCCACGAAGAAGGACAGAGGCAGCGTGATCGCCGCCATCACGATACATCCGAAAAGGTTTTCCATGGTTGCGCTCCTCGTTTGTTCCCAAGCTGCTCTACAGCACACCGCCGGCCGCAGGCGCAGCGGCGAAGACCTGCGCGGTTTCTGGCGTGGCCTCGTCGTACAGCTCCACCACATCGCCCACCGAAACCATCTCGAACAATTGCTCCACGTCGTGGTTGCGCATGCGTATGCAGCCATGGGATGCATTGTGGCCAATCGAGCTGGGGCTGTTGGTGCCGTGGATGCCGTATCCCTTCACGCTCAGGCCGAGCCACCGCGTGCCCAGAGGGTTGGACTTGCCGGGAGGAACGATGCGGCCCTTCGTGTAATAGGTGGGATCGGGGATGCGCACGATAATCTTGAAAGCGCCCGCAGGGCTGGGGCTCTTCGGTGCGCCCACTGCGGTCGGGAATACGCGCAGCACGCGCCCCGCTTCCATCACCGCGAGCTTGCGGTCTGGAATGCTAACGATGATGCGCCGCGCCGGCTGCTGCTTCTCCTGGGCGAGCGCTTCCGCCGCAACCATCAGCATCACGCCTGTCAGCGTCGCCAGCTTCCTGATCTGCTCTTCCGTCTGGAACATCTTCCGATCCTCCGTACGCGCGGTCAAAATGCAGCCGAATGGCCGAATGTTAAGTTATTGAAAGGATAGACTCTTGATCACGTTTCGCACGTGTCAGCCAAGACACGTGTGGGGAAACCGGTACGGCGCGGGTCTCGCCTCGCTTGGCCGAAAACCACCGCGGCGGCGCAGGGCGGCCAGTGGGATGGCCGGTCAGTCAATTTGTTATCAATGAGTTGCGTGTGGCACGAGGCTTGTATCCCTCCCAAACGTGATCCGCCCCAAGATGGCGGCGGAACAAAGGGCTTAGAAGGAGGAGTTATGAAAACGAGATTGCTTGCTTTGCTGCTTTTGGCGGGTGCCAGCGCGTTTGCCGCACCGCGAGTTATTGTTGGCGTGGGGTTCGGCTACCACGCCGGGTATCCCTACCGCGCCTACGTTCCCGCTCCCGTAGTTGCCTACGCCGCGCCCGTCCCTGTTGCGCCGGCTTACTACGCGCCGGCGATGCCGGGCCCCGGGTACGTGTGGATCGCCGGTTGGGGAGGCCACGCCGGTTACTGGTCTCGACCGCCGTATCTGGGTGCGTCCTGGGTGGGCCCGCGCTATTTCGGTGGCCGCTATTACGCCGGTCACTGGCGCCGTTAGTGTTGCCACACCGCGAGCACTTCCGGCCCGCATGTGTACGCGAATGGCCTGTCTGGGGATGATCTTGCCTCGTGGAAATGGCGAGATCGTTCCCCGACAGGCCATTAGGCTTCGTCTCGTCGTAACTGTTCCACGTGCTTAGGGCTTCTGGGAGCGAAGCGCGCTTCCTGGTCAACGCGCCATCCAACCGCCATCCACGACCAGCACATGGCCGTGCACGTAGTCCGACGCCGAAGAAGCCAGGAACACGGCCGCTCCGCAGACGTCCTCCGGCTCGCCCCAGCGCCCGGCCGGGATGCGTTCCAGGATCGCATTGCGGCGCTCCTCGTTCTGGAACAGCGGACGCGTGTTCTCCGTGCGCATGTAACCCGGCGCAATCGCGTTCACGT
>CAZFOP010000494.1:0-2754 GCA_964520085.1 uncultured Solibacteraceae bacterium
TGACGTGCTATGCGGGTTCACGCCGCTGGTGGACATGGCCTCGATCGACGAAGCCTATCTCGATATCACGGGCACCGAGCGTCTGTACGGGCCGCCGCTGCGGGCGGCGCACCTGCTGCATGAGCGCGTCCACGCCGCCACCAAACTGAATTGTTCGATCGGTATCGCAGCGTCGCGGATGGTGGCCAAGATCTGCTCCGACCAAGCCAAGCCGAACGGCGTACTAATGGTGGTGCCGGGCCGCGAGGCCGCGTTCCTGGCGCCGCTCGAAGTGCGGCGCATACCAGGCGTCGGCAAAGTGAGCGAGAAGAATCTGCATGCGCTCGGCATTCGCAAGGTGCGCGACCTGGCCAATCGCGACGAAGCGTTCCTGGAACAACACTTCGGCAAACTGGGCCTGGCGCTGGCCGGCAAGGCGCAGGGACTGGACGCGGGCGGCTGGTTCGATACCGAAATCGGCGCCGAGGAGGGTCCCAAATCGATCAGCCACGAACACACGTTTTCCGAAGACACGGCGGCGCTATCGCAGATCGAATCGACACTCGCTAAGTTGAGCGAGATGGTGGGCCGCCGATTGCGCGAGCATGGCTTGAGCGCGCGAACCATCCAGCTCAAGCTGCGCTATACGGATTTTTCGACCATCACACGCGCGCGATCGATTGAGCGCCCGACCGCGCTCGATACCGAGTTGTTCGACGAAATCCGCAAGCTGTTTCATCGGAACTGGAAGCCGGGCGCGGCTGTGCGGCTATTGGGCGTGCACGTCTCCGGCTGGTCGGATGAGCCGGCGCAACTGGATCTGCTCGACGACCAGCGCCACGAGCGCTGGCAGCGCGCGCTGACCGCCGCGGACGACATGCGCGACCGCTTCGGCGAATCGGCCGTCTCGCTGGCCGCCAGCCTGCGCGGCAAGTTCCGCGAGCGCGTGCACGAAACACCGCCGGGCTTGCCGGGGAAGAAGAAGTAGGCGGTGGGGCAGGCGCTTCCGCCTGCCAACTGCCATGCTGGACAAACTGTTGGCACGCGAAAGCGCCTGCCCCACAAGTTGCGCGAACCCCTCACGCCGCGTGGCGCCTCACTCGCGCTTGAGGTTGATCGTTCCGCGGCAGGTTGCGCTCTGGCAGCGGCAGGGGATGTGCTCGACGGTGTGCGGGAAGCGGTAGTCGACGGTCAACTCCTCGCCGCGGCGGATGGGACGCTTGGCGATATAGAGGATGTGGCCTTTGAAAACGCAGGAGCGGAGGTTGGGATCGCAACTGTGGTTGATGATCTCGGCGCCGGAGCCTCCCACCGAGCCATCGAGCGTCCAGTAATCGTCGACGCTGAACAGGTAGGTGACCGATCCACGGTCGCGGCGCTTGGCATCGCGGCGGTTGAGCCGCTCGCCCGTGTATTCAATCACCTTGCGATGCGCCGGGATCGGTTCGAGCGCGTACACGCCGCGATGGTGGATTCTCGACTCGCGAATTTCCAGGCGGAAACACGTGTGCCGCGGGTCGATGGACGGGGAATGGAGAACGCGCGTGGCCATGGCTCCTTCGCAGTATAACCAACCGCCCGTCCGAGGCGCCATTTTTCGCTTGACAAGCGACTGATTTAGTACTAATAAATTAGTATGCGACCGCCAAGCACCACCCTGACCGGCCAGGAACTGGAAATCATGAAGATCGTCTGGGAGCGCGGCAGCGTGACCGTGCGCGACGTATACGAAGCGCTGCTGGAACGCCGCAAAGTGGCTTACACGACGGTCATGACCATGCTGAAAATCCTGGAGCAAAAGAAATACCTCAAGAAGACGCAGGCCGAACGGGCGCACGTGTACCGGCCGGCGCAGCTGAAGGGCAAAGTGATCGGTGCCATGGTGCGAGAGTTCGTCAACCGGGTTTTCAACGGGTCGGCCGAGCCGCTGCTGGTTCATCTGGTGGAAGAAGGCGACCTGTCGCGCGAGGACCTGGAGGATATTGCGCGGCTGCGCAAGCGGGGGAGGCCGTCATGAACACGACGCTGGTCTGGAGCAACATTTTGGCCTACAGCCTGCAAGTGGGACTGCTGGTAGCGCTGGGGGCTTTCGTGCCGGCGCTGATGCGCATGCGGGTGGCCAGCGCGCGGCTGCTCTACTGGCAATTGCTGCTGGTGGCATGCCTGGTGTTGCCGTGGGTGCGGCCGTGGCACCGGGAAACGATCGTGGCCAACGTTTCGGTGACGACGGTTGTTATGAGCGTCGCGGCGCCTGTGCCGGAGCAGTTCCACATCGCGCCGGGTGAGCTTCTGCTCTATCTGCTCGCCGCTGGCGTGGTGGCACGTCTGGCTTGGCTGTGCGTGGGCTTTTGGCGTTTGCGGCGTTACCGCCGCCACGCCGTTCCGCTCGAAAACGCGGGCGTGTGGGCCGAGGTATTGCTCTCGGCCGAGATATCGAGCCCAGTGACGTTCGGCTGGCGGCGGCCGGTGATTCTGCTGCCGGAGCGGTTTCCGCAACTGAGCGAGGCGATGCGGCAAGCGATCCTGTGTCACGAGAACCTGCACGTGGAGCGGCGCGACTGGCTATTCACAATGGGCGAAGAACTGGTACGCGCCGCGCTCTGGTTCCATCCTGCCATCTGGTGGGTGCTGGCCGAAATTCAATTGGCGCGCGAGCAGGCGGTGGATTCGGGGGTCGTCGAGATCACGGAGGCACGCGATCCTTACGTGGATGCGCTGCTCGAGATGGCCGGCGCGCGGCCGGAATTGGACCTGGTGCCCGCGCCGCTGTGTCTA
>CAZFOP010000495.1:0-2751 GCA_964520085.1 uncultured Solibacteraceae bacterium
CATTCTGGTAGAACTGCTTGTTCCAGTAGCGCGTGGTGTACAGTTTCGTGTCGAATTTCCACCCGTCCCCCAGATCGGCATTATAGGCGGCGTATTCGAAATCGGTCTGCACGTGATAAGTGTTGTACCCGTAGTAATAAGGGTCGGGCGCGCCGGTCGAAAGTAATGGCGTGCCGTCCAGCAAGTAGTTATCGCCATACGCCGCAACCTGCGCGCGCGTGGGCGTGGTCGTATTTGGAGTGTTGGTCCAAATGTCAACCAACCCTCCATACAACGTGAGCGAACTGCGATCGGAGATTCGGTATTGGTACTTGCCGTATCCCGCGTCTCGCTTCTGCTTGTTGAAGGTCTGATACCCGTCGGACAGCAGTTGCTGAATATTCATCAGGAAGCTATTGCGGCTGCTGGGTCCAAAAAACCCGCTGTCGCCGTCCAACTGCAGCACACGCGTATCCCAGGAGCCGTAGGTGACCGACCCACGAATGTCCGGGTCCGGGAATAATTGCGGCGACTCCAGATTGATCGATCCGCCGAAGTTAGTGGGGCCGAAGTTCGACGAAAGGCCGGGGCTGCGGTCGAAATCGACGGCGTCGGTCCAACCACTCGGAAAGTTCGCCCACGAATGGTGCGTCGGCGAGTTGGTATCTTCGAACGGAATCCCATCGAATGTCATGGTGTATTGCCCGTCCTGGAAACCGCGGAAAAACGTCTTGCCCTGGCCGAGTCCGATCCCGTTGGGATTGAGGCTAAACGTGCCGGGCGCATAATTCACGTATTCGGAGTAGTCCGCCACCGGCGACATGAAATTCCTGATGAAATCCGAGCTGACTTCGGTTTTGGCCGATGCCGCCTCGAGCGTGTTGCCCGAGGGCGCTGTGATAGCAGCCAGCGATATGCTTTCGTTGACATTGACCGAGGTCGACACGGACTCAACCGACATGGTGATGGGAATGTCCAGGGTTGCGCCGGCAGTAACTTGTCCGCCGGAGCGAGTGGTCAAAGCGAAACCGGGCGCTGAAACTCGAATTGAGTAGGTCCCCGCCGCGAGATCCGAAACCAGGAACTTTCCTTCGGCGTCGCTGATCACGCTGCGCGGCGCCCCCGTGGATTCGCTCTTCAACTCCACCACGGCATCTTGGATCGGTTTGCCAGTCTGGTCCAAAACCGTCCCAGAAATCGTTCCGCCCTGTTGTGCGTCAAGTTGGCTCAGTCCCGCGGCGCACAGCAATAGGCCGGCGACAAAAACACCTACTCTCCCCGTTCGATGACTCCACATTGTCTTGTTTTTTACCCTCTGGCCATAGTAATTGCAAGACGTGACAATAGTATGACTAAGCCGTTAAGTAACAAGGGTCGTGCGTTGCGTCACGGTGTGTTAGCGGACATCCGGGAGCATCACCGCTGGCGCAGGTTCCCGATGGCGTGACGAGCCTCAGCGCGCTGCGTTCCAGCGCCAGCTTGGGCCGCGCATTACCGCGCCGGCAGCGCTTGGCGAATTGCGTCGACGTTCTGCTCTATTGTCCGGCCCGAAGTGTCGATCACGAGACGTTCGCGGTCCCACGGATGATATTCCCGGCCAATGACATCGTCCCAAGCCGGCAACTCCAATCCAGGGACGTCGGTGGCGCGTGTTTCCACCCGGCGTCGATGTTCGTCGATGTCGGAGCAGATTACCTCGATCTCAATTGCCTTGACTCCTGTGCGGCGCGCTACCGCAACCCACGCCTCGCGGGTCAGGCGAAGCGGGTTCACTGAGTCTGCAATCACCGTTCTGCCGATTCGAAGGTTGTCTTCGGCGACCGCGTAGGCGATCCGGTACCCCGCATCGTCGAGTCGCCGATTCACGATCCCGGAGGCGCGGATGGCCTGTTCGATCGAATCGATACGCAGGTGCAGCGCGCCGATGAGGCGAGCCAACTCCACCGCGATAGCCGTCTTTCCCACGCCGGGCAGGCCCCCGAACACGATCAACAGGGGATTCTGCCGGCCGCTTGATTCCACATCGCGATTGTACCCGGTCGGCCGTATCGGAAACCATCAAGCCATCTCACCATCCCATCCAACAGCAGCCGCACAGGTGATATCCTGGTTTCCGGCCACGTCTCGGACGAGCGCGAGGCAACCCACGGAGAACCATGAGCCTGATTCAGTTCACACGCAACCAAACCGATCACTCCACCGACAAGGGGTATCAGTTCGAGTTTTTTTGCGACCGCTGCCACAACGGCTTCATGTCCGGGTTTCAGCCATCGGCCGTCGGCATCGCTTCCAGCGCGGCGCGATCGCTCGGCAGCCTGTTCGGCGGAGTGCTGGGCAACGTCGGCGGCACCGCCTACGAGATTGAACGCGCCGTCCAGGGGACGGGGCACGACAACGCGTTTCGCGAAGCCGTCGAGGAAGCCAAGCCGAATTTCCACCAGTGTCCCAAGTGTACTCACTGGGTCTGCGAGGCCACTTGCTGGAACGCGAAACGAATGCTCTGCTTCGATTGCGCTCCCGACGTGGAAGTCGAAATGGCCTCCGCGCAGGTGCAGGCGCAAGTGGAACAGATGAAGGAAAAGGTGCAGCAGCAGGACCTCACCAAGGGCATGGACCTCACCTCGGAAGCCGCCGCTCTGTGTCCCAGTTGCGGGGCGCGCACCCAGGGCGCCAAGTTCTGCCCCGAATGCGGCAAGCCGCTGCGGGCAAAGACCGAGTGCCCGAAATGCGGCACCCACGTGGAAGCCGGCACCAAGTTCTGTCCGGAGTGCG
>CAZFOP010000496.1:0-2713 GCA_964520085.1 uncultured Solibacteraceae bacterium
CCACCACGCGCGAGCGCCTGGCCGGCTTCGGCGGATACCGCGCCATCGAGAACATGCCCGGCGACGACCTGCTGGTCGGCCGCCTGATCGCCGAGCAGGGCTACGAAGTGAAGCTTCTGTCGTACACGGTGGAAACTGTGGCCGATTTCGCTTCCATGAGCGAGCTGATCCACAAGCGCCTGCGCTGGATGGTGGTGATGCGGCACATGCGCCCGGCGGGACACTTTGGGCTGTTGTTCACGCAAGCGGTGCCGTGGCTGCTGGCCGCGGCTGTTTTCGCGCCCCCCGCCGTTGCGCTGTCGTATTTGGGAACATATCTGGCCCTGCGCTGGCTGCTCACGTGGATGATCGCCGTTTGGGGATTGCGCCAGCCTGGCGTCGCTCGCAAGCTGTGGCTGGTGCCGGTGTGGGACGCGGTGGCCTTCGGCATCTGGGCCGCCAGCTTCACCCGCCGCACGCTGCGCTGGCGCGGCCACGACTACACCATTCAGGATGGAGCGCTGGTCCCCGTCGCCACGCGCGAGTAACCCCGCGCGCCGCCGTGGCGCCGGCTGTCCAGCCGGCTGTGTCGAGAGTCATCTCGACATTTCTTGATCATGCCCATCGCTGTGCCGCGAGAAACGCCCGCTTCATCGTGCCAGCAGCACAATGCCGCACAGCACCAGCAGGGTGCCGGCGGTGCGACGCTTTCCCACCTGTTCCCCCAGCACCAGTTTGGCGGCGATCGTCTCCAGGATGAAACTGGCCGCGCTGGCGGGCACGGCGAAGCTCAGCGGCTGCGATTGCACCAGCGCCATGAAGGCGAAAAACGAAAACGCTAGGCACACAATCGAGAGAATCAGGTAGCGCCGCCGCACCACCATCCCCGCTAGCCGCGCGATGCCGCGCGCGCTGACGGATTGTTCGCCCGCCCGCTTCAGCTCGTAGCTTTGCAGCAGGTCGCTCAGTGCCGTGGCCACCACCGTGATCGCAACCAGCACCCACTTCATTGCGCGCCCGCCTGTTTGGTGGTGTTCTGCGGCGTCGATCCCACCACCGCCACGCCGGCGAAGATGAGAAACGCCGCCAGCCAGCGGATGGCCGTCACGTCTTCGTGCAGAAACACTCGCCCCAGTACGGCGGCCAACACGTAGCCCACCGCCGTCACGGGAAGCACGAAACTGAGATCGGCGACGCTCAGCAGCGCCAGGCGCGTGAACATCGAGAAGATCAACATGGCGATGCCGGCCGCCACCGCGGGATCCAGCATCGATTGCAAATACGCCGCCGGATGCACTCCGAGCATCGCCGGCAGCCGCTTCGTCCCATACGCCAGCAGCAGGTTGCCGAATCCTCGGAGGCCAATGAAAAGCAATACCAGCAGGTAAGTGCGCGCGGTTCTCGCCTGATCCACGCCCTGATGATAGCAGCCCTGCGCTTTCCGCCAAGTAGGACAGCCCATCGGTTTTCGTGGTCTGTCGCTGCCGGCCGTATGCAATCTCTCACTGCCTCGCGGAAGACAGTCGACGAAAGCCGATCGACTGTCCCACCTTCGCAATCGCGCCGTTAGGGCAGATTCTGCCCAAATCGGTCATCGGGAGCCCCGGCAAGCTATGCTGGAGACAGCATGACGTCCGTGGCCCTCACGATCGCTGGAGCCGACCCGAGCGGCGGCGCCGGCTTGCAGGCCGACCTCAAGACGTTTCACCAGTTCGGCGTCTACGGCGAAGCCGTCGCCACGCTCATCACGGTGCAAAACAGCGTGCGCGTCTCGCGTGTCGAGGTGCTGGCCGCCGACCTGGTGCGGCAGCAGCTTGAGGCCGTCCTCGAAGATATGCCTCCCGCCGCCGCCAAAACCGGCGCCCTCGGTTCGGCTGCGATTGTGCGCACCGTGGCGCAGGTTGCGCGGCACTTCGATTTTCCGCTGGTGGTCGATCCGGTTTTGCTCAGCACGCATGGCACCGCGCTGCTGGCGTCGAAGGCGGTCCGTATGCTTGCTGATGAGCTGCTCCCGTCGGCGGCGCTCGCCACTCCCAATATTCCCGAGGCAGAGGCGCTTACCAGCATCGCCATTCGCGATGCCGACGATGCCCGCCGCGCCGTCCTGCGCCTGCATGAGATGGGTGCCCGCGCGGTACTCCTCAAAGGAGGGCACCTGCCGGGCGATCCCGTCGATCTTCTATTCGACGGCGTAGCGTGGCACGAGTACGCCGCCCCGCGCATCGCGACGCCCCACACACACGGCACCGGCTGCGCTTACTCCGCGGCCATTACCGCCTGCATCGCGCGCGGCATGGCGCTACCGGAAGCCGTCGACCGTGCCAAACGCTGGCTCACCGAAGCCATTCGCACCAACCCGGGGTTGGGCCGCGGCGCGGGGCCACTCAATCTTCACGCTGCTATTCTGTAGTTGAGTATGACCAGGGTGCAGATCCACTTCCGCCTCCGCCAGCCGCTCAGCGACAACCTGTTCCCGACGATTGCCAACGCCCACACGCTTTACGGCATTCAGCGCGTGCGCCTGTCGCCCGCCATGGACCGCCTCACGGTGGAATACGATGCCACCCGCCTGCGCCCCGCCGAGGTGGAAGCCGCACTCACCGGCGCCGGCATCGCCGTCGAGCAGGCGTGACGCGGGACCGGCGGACGCCGAATTATCCAGCCGACAAACCGTGTGCTGCCGCAAGACCGCTCCCTAACCCGGCAGAGCCGGAAGCAAACAGGAGCGTAATCC
>CAZFOP010000497.1:0-2671 GCA_964520085.1 uncultured Solibacteraceae bacterium
GTCCGCCTGCGGCCGCACGCGCGCATACAGCCGCGGCACGGTTTCCATATTGTGATTGAATACGTGCGGCCCGGCATCGAGGACGCGGGCCACGGCATCGAGGTCGCCGCAAAAATCCGGTGTCAGCACTTCCACGCGCGCTTCCGGCAGCGCGCGCCGCACTTCGCGTACAGTCTCCGCGAAATGATGGGAGCCGCCGTCGGCGAGGTCGTCGCGGTTGACGCTGGTGATGACCACGTAACGCAAGCCCATTTCGGCGGCCACGCGCGCCACGTTGGCGGGCTCGGCCGGGTCGAGTTGCGTGTCGTGCCGGCGGGGATTGAGCTTGGCGACCGAACAGAAGCCGCAACCGCGTGTGCAGCGGTTGCCCAGAATCATGAAGGTGGCGGCCGACCGGCGGAAGCACTCGTGAATGTTGGGGCAGCGCGCCGACTCGCACACGGTATTGAGATTCCGCTGCCGCAGCCCGCGCTTGAGCGTGTGCAGCGATTCGTGATGCGTGCGCGGCCTGCGCGCCCACTCCGGCAGCCGGGGCCCCGGAGCATCGATATTCACCAGGTTTGTCGCGGCTTCGGGTGGCGCGCCGGCGCGCACCGGGGCTGGGAAAGAATCGGAGGGACGCGCGGGTTGACAGACGGAAGCGTCTGTCCCACTTTGCTGTCTAAGGAGTTGTACGCGGGTGGGGCAGGCGCTTTCGGCTGCCAACCGGCCCCCAACGGTTTCCTCACGGTTGAGGCGCCGTTCGGAGCCGCGAGCGTTAGCGAACGGCGTCGCATCGACACCGGGTCTCTTGGTCACGGAGTTGTGTTCCGAACTCATGCGGGCGGCCGGCCGGTTGCGTGGCGCTATTTCTTGATCGGATGAAAACCGGCGTTCTCGAGCTCGGTCTTGGCCTTGCTCATCGCCGCCGTGTCGCTATACGGTCCCACGAGCACGCGCATCAGATTGTTTCGCCCTGGCGCCACCAGCGCCGGAAATCCTTTGTCCTTGAGGCTGCGAACCACCACTTCGGCATCCGCTTCTTTGAGCGCCATCACCTGCCAGTACGAGCCCGGCGCGGCCTCTTCGGTTCCGGCCGCGGCTGGCGCGGGGCTGCCTTCCGTTGGCGCGGCTGCCGCAGCGTTCGACGACTCCGGGCCGGCGGCGGCGTTGGCATCGGCCTGGGTTTGCGTCGGCGGCGTTTCCACTCCGGCGGCCCCTGGCGGCACCGCCTGAGGCGGCGACGCGACCGGCTGCGGCCGGTCGCTCGACCCCGTGGCCGCGGTGTCCGGCAGCTTGGCCGAACGCGGAGAATTCTGGCCCACCACGTACCCGAGCGCGAAAAACACCGCGAACAGCAGAACCACGATAAACAGGCCGCTCAAGAGCTGCCCGTTGCCCAGCACCAATTCGAATTCGCCCGTCTCTCCGTCTCGCTTCATTTACACCATACCCGTATTGTCGTTTTCAAAATCAATCGGCACCAGCGCTGCGCGCATGCCGGTTTCGGTTCACACCCTGGCCAGCCGTTACGCCGGATTGGAACCGCCCGGCCCGGCCTGCGGCGGCGTTCCCGCACGATCCAGCGCACGCCCTAGAGAAGCAATTATATCTAGTGGCAGGGGGAACACGATGGTCGTGTTCTTCTCCGTGCCGATTTCCACCAGCGTTTGCAGATAGCGCAGCGTGATGGCCGCCGGCTGGTGCTGAAGCACTTCCGCCGCCATGGCCAACTTGGTGGACGCCGTATACTCGCCATCCGCGTGGATGACCTTGGCGCGCCGCTCGCGTTCGGCCTCGGCCTGCCGCGCGATGGCGCGGATCATTTGCTCCGCCAAGTCCACCTGTTTGACTTCCACCATGGTCACCTTCACGCCCCAGGTAGAGGTGTGTTGATCCAGGATGGATTGCAGGCGCACATTCAACTTCTCGCGCTGGCTTAGCAGTTCGTCCAGTTCCACTTCGCCCAGCACACTGCGCAGCGTGGTTTGCGCCAATTGTGAGGTGGCGTAGAGGAAATTAGAAACTTCCACCACCGCCAGGTTCACATCCAGCACGCGAAAATATACCACCGCGTTCACCTTCACCGTGACGTTGTCGCGCGTCACCACGTCCTGCGCAGGCACCTCCAGCGTGTCGATTCGCAGGGAAACGCGAACGATGCGGTCGATAGGCGCAAACACGAGGACGATGCCAGGGCCTTTGGGCTGCGGCAGCAGGCGGCCCAGACGAAAGATCACGCCGCGCTCGTACTCGCGCAGGATTTTGATGGCGCTCAGCAAGTAAAGCAGAATCAGGATAATCGCAATCGTCAGCACGTCCATGTTCAGCCTCCAGTTTTGTCCGCGGCCGGCTCGACGGTCAGCGTCAACTGCCGGATCGCCGTCACACGCACTTGCGTTCCGGCGGGCACGTTCTCCCGCGCGACCGCGTTCCAGTATTCTCCGTGGACGAATACCGTGCCGGCCGGCGTCAGGCCGGTCACGGCGGAGCCGATTTCGCCAACCATTCCCTGCGCGCCGGTCACCACTTTATTGCGCCGCGCGCGCACGGCGAGCGACACCAGCGCCGCCGTTATGAGGGAAAACGGGAGCGCCAGGCCGATGGCCGTGGTCCAGTGGATGCGCAGCTCGGGCAGCGGGCTATCGATCAGCATCACCGCGCCCAGCACCATCGAAACCGTGCCGCCCAC